>NZ_CP176417.1:0-302954 GCF_046245175.1 Lysinibacillus sp. 38-6 | reverse complement strand
TCGCAAAAATAAGTGCACCTAACGTGAATACTGGGAAACCAATAATAACTGATCGATAACCAACTTCATCTAGTAATTGCAAATTGACACGTTTCACAAGCGGTTGGAATATTGCGCTTATTCGACGACGTGCAATAAGGCGAATTAACAAGTATAGTACCGATCCTACTAATAATGACCACACGACTGTTGTTAATTTTTTGGCATTGATAAGTGCTGGCATCTCTACTAGTGGAGACATACCATGTTCCTCTACAGCCTCATAGTCATGCATACCAAATAGCGGTGGCAAATTGTACGTAATCTGACGAGCTACACCTTCTTTATCGGTATACGTGTATTTCGATTCGTAATCCATCGCATTAAATGTAGAGGATACAATAACGAAACCAAGCACAACAACTAAACAATACATCACGGCTTCAAGCCAGAATCGTTGCTTTGAAGGCTTTGTTAAATCAACAACTTTTAATAAGTAAATTAAACCTGCAACAGCGCTAATGGCTAAAATCGATTGGCCGATGGCAGCTGTAATAACGTGTATTGTTAACCAATAACTTTGTAATGACGGTACTAACGGACTTACTTCAGTTGGGAACATCGACGCGTATGCAATAATTAATAGCGCTACGGGTAACGCCACTAAGCCAAGTGCTGTCAGACGGTAAATAAAGTATATTAAAATGAATGCGCCTACAATAAACATCCCAAAAGCCGTCGTAAATTCAAACATATTACTAACAGGTGCGTGACCTGTATGAATCCAACGTGTAATAAAATAGCCAAGTTGTGATAAGAAGCCAATCATCGTAACAACAATCGCTAACTTACCCCATTTATCGGTATTTTTGCCCGTAGCATTAGCTTGTTTAATGGAGCCTCCGAAAAGTAAAGTAGCTACTAGATAAGCTAAGAATGCAACAAATAATAAGTTACCACTTAAGTTAATCAAACTCATAAGGTGTTGTCACCTTCCTTTTTATTATTGCCACGGTTTGTGGACGCTTCGGCCTCTTCTGATGTATCTAACTGATCTTTATAGGGTGGTAGACCAGCAAATGCAGTCACGGCATCTAAATCTTTTTTCATGCTAAACATGTTTTTATTTACATGGGCAGCCATTAGAACACGACCATCTGGCTCTACTTGTAACCACAGTCGACGGTGATTCCAATAGGAACCAATCGCAACGCCAATCATGAAAATAATACCACCAACAAATAAAATCGGAATGGTGCGGTCTTTACGAATGGTAAAGCCAGACATATTGCGTGTTTCCACACTTTCAAATTTCATTTTGTATTGGTTCTCACCTAATGGTTCTAGCGTTTGCTTAATCGCAACGAAGCTTGTTTCACCTTCTGGCGTGTCTGGTGTCGTCATTTTAAATAGAAATGCTGGATTATTAGGAACGGACGTCGCTGTTTGCGGTACACCATTTTCAAAACCAGAGAAGTCTGGCGTATAGACAAGTAGTTTAACAGATGTACCATTGCCTAAATCATATTCTTTTTTAGGGTTAGTTAAATCGATTGCTACTTTACCAAGTGATTGCTCAGTTGTTTTATTTACTAGTTCAAAATTCATTTGCTTTAATTCATTTAGGCGGTAATCCATTTGATAAAGCGCGTAGCCGTTTTCTTTTAAAGGATGGTTTACGCGAACAGAATAATCTTTCACCTTTTCTAGATTATCTGTATCACCAGCTATGGCATCTTCAGGCTGTTTGTAGAGCGTAACGTCCGTTTGGAAATTTTTTGCGACAACGTTGACGCCTTGTTTTAGCTGTTCGCCCTGCGGTGTATTATCATGCGTTTCTAAAGTAAACTTATGATTTTCAATAAAATAACCTTCCATGCCAGTAATTGCACGTGTTTCACCTTCGCGCACCCATATCGATTCATCGACATAGAAACCAGGAACTAAACGCAACATTACCCCTGCTAAAAAGATAATGAGGCCTACATGATTTATGTACGGACCGTAACGAGAGAAACGCCCTTTTTCTGCTAGCAAAGCACTTCCGTCTCGACGAACAATATATTTCATTTCAGTCATTTTCTTTTCAACCTTATTAAGCGTCTCTTCAGGACTTGCTGTTTGTCCTTCTGCAACAATTCGTTGACGCTTCATAAAGCTTTCATGGCGCTTCACACGTTGATTTTTCAATGATTTATAAAGTGGTATACCACGGTCAAGACTGGCAACAATAATCGATACCGCAAGCATTCCAACTAATATTTGGAACCACCAAGAGCTATATAAATCTGAAAGACCTAATGTGTAATAGATTTTCCCTACAACACCGTAAACATCTTCATAATACGCTCCCTTTTCTATATCAGAAGCTTTTACGTAAAACTCTTGCGGAAGTAACGTTCCGATTGAAGCTGCTATTAAAGTGATAATAATTAAGGCTATCCCAACTTTAACACTAGAGAAAAAATTCCAAATTTTATCGACAATTGATTTATTGTACGTTTTTGAACGAATCGCTGTACCATCATAGCGCATGTCGACAACTTTATTATGTTTTTCTTCTTCGGTTAAAGGACGACCACATTTCTCACAGAGCTTCGTGCCAAACGGATTACTATGTCCACAAGCACAAATAATATTCTCCATCGTCAATTACCCCTCATTTTGGCTTTATTAATTCCATGTAGGAAGCGATGGTCGCCTCCGTCATTTCTCCAGTAGTAATTTTCACTACTTTACCATCAGGATCAATTAAAACAGTTGCAGGTAAATTTCCAACATTATAAGCAGTCATCACACTTTTTGTTTTGTCAATGACGACAGGAAATGTCAGACCATACTTATCAACAAAATTTTGTACTTCAAAATCTGTTTGCGCAATGTTGACAGCTAACGTCTGCACACCTAAATCTTTAAAAACTTGGTATTGGCTGTTCATTGCCGGCATTTCTTTCTCACATGGCTTACACCATGTTCCCCAGAAATTTAAAAATACCCCCTGCCCTCGGTAATCAGACAGTTTGTGTTTCTCACCATCTAAATCTACTAACGTGAAGTTCGGTGCTTCAGAGCCAACTGCAACTAACTCTACCTTATCCTTTGTCGCTGTCCCGTAAACGGTGTACCCGATGGCAAGCGCCAAAATGACTAAAATAACGGTACGGGTTACAAGACGTTTCTTCTTTTTCTCCAAGTTAATAAACCCCCCTACTTAAATATGCCTCGAGGTCATTTTGTCGATATTTCGTATTTATACGAGAAATATCTGTAAGATTTCCTCGAGACTTACTTATTACTTTCTTGCTGGATAAAATTAAAACAGGTGGACTATTCTAACCTATTATAGCAAAATGATACAAATTCGCTTAGTTATTAATTATGAATGATTTATGAACGTTTCCACACGAGGAAAGTGAAAAACTCACTATACGTATAGCGGTATCTATTTTCCATCGTCATTGACTTGTTTAGTCTAGTTGCCCCGTTTCAGCTAACACACGCAATTGCTTGACTTCATGTTTCGACAATTCTCGGTATTCACCTGGTGTCAGGCCATATAAATCTAAAAACGCAAAACGTTCACGTTTTAGTTTTACGACCGGTGTTCCAATTGCCTCAAACATACGACGTACTTGACGATTTCGCCCTTCGTGAATCGTTATTTCACAAATCGCCTTGCCCGCTTGTTCATCAAAAGATGTCATACTCACTTTTGCAGGTGCTGTTTTACCATCTTCCAATTGGATACCTCGTTGAAGCTTTTTTAAGCCTTCAATTGTTGGTACGCCTTTTACGCGTGCAATGTATGTTTTGTCAATTTTAAATTTCGGATGCGTCAACATATACGAAAACTCTCCATCATTTGTCAGTAATAATAATCCAGATGTATCATAATCTAGACGACCAACTGGGAAAATACGTTGCGGAATATGCTTAAATAAATCTGTGACAGTTTTGCGTCCTTTATCATCCGTGACAGCAGAAATTGTTCCACGTGGTTTATATAGTAAGTAGTAAACCTTATCTTCTTTCTCAAGTTTTACACCTTCTACTTCAATTGTATCCGAGTTGGACACTTTCGTGCCTAGCTCGCGTACAACAACACCGTTTACCTTTACTTTACCTTCTACAATCAATTGCTCCGCTTTACGTCTTGAAGCGACACCAGCATAAGCAATAACTTTCTGTAATCTTTCCATTCTTTCACCTCTAGTTAAAAATGTAACCTATTGAAGGTTATTTTTCCCGTCAATCTGTGAAAATTATGTCATACTTTTGTGTAATATAAAAGAGAAACTAATTTTGCATTCGTAATACGATTATTCTAAATAGTGTATCAGTTGCTAGTTTCGCAATTATTTAGGATTTAATTCCATCGTATTCAATGCTTTTTACTATTTATTTCTAATATAGACCAATCTACAAAAAGCAAATCGTCATTGCTAAAAAAAGTGCCAGGCACCCGAATGATTTTGAATATTCAGAATCGTTCGGGTGCCTGGCACTCAGTATGCACTCAGTATACATTTTCGATTGCTAATCCTTTTTTGCTCAATTCAAGATTAATAAATGGCTTTGCCTTTGTTAATTTTGCTGATAACGATTGTTCGATAGTCGTTCCGTCAGTCAGTGTAAAAATAAGCTTATCTGGTTTCGTCACACCATCTTTTTGCACATTCGTTTGTTCAACTTTCACAATATCGTCCCAGCTCGTCACATCCTCCTGCAAACTAAAAAATGGATTTATATGTAGTCCTTTTTCATCAATAATTTGATAATGATTAATACATAAAACGAAAGACGCCAGAACGAGCAACCATGATGTTCCGACAATTGTTCGTTGAATAGTTCTTCCTTTTTTCGTTTTTGGTGCAATCAATAAATTGATTAATAGAATCATTGCCAATCCAAGTAACGCAAACATCAAAATAAAATAGGCTTTAAAAACGGTATCAAAAAGGTAAAATTCACTCGGTCGATAAAGAAGTTCTTGAACCGGAAATAGCACGATAAACGGCGCGATAAAACTAGATATAAATAAAACGATAACAATGGCAACTTGTGTTTGTTTACGGTTTGTTTCCGTAGTAGCCATACTTGTTCACCTCCTAAAAAACTTGCCCATATATCAACCTACACAATTTTACACTATTTACTATAAATATCCAATTTATTTTTTACTATACAACACAACGCTGCATAAAAAAAATCAGCGCATCGCATTTAACGATCCGCTGATTCTACTTTAACAGGTGTCGCATAGATGCGCTCTTCCCCGATAAAAATGGACAATACTGCTTCCTTTCTTTTTCGAGATATTTGCAGTACTTGCCTTACTGTCTTTTTTTCCTCTTTCGTTAATTGCAATTGAATAGGTTGCTCTAAACGGATAGCCAATTTATCGTTGACATTATATTTCCCCTTTTTCACAACGGTCTCCATATCGTAATTTTGCCATACCGCATTCGCTAAGCCTCGGTGAATATTCCAATCATCCGATTCGTTTAACGTCACGACAATACATGTTTGCCCGTCCTTTTGAAAAGCAGTTGCCAGCGTGCGTCCAGCCACTTTCGTAAAACCCGTTTTACCAGCAAAAGCAGTACCTGTTGCCGATTTTAACGAACTAACAGGTTGTTCCGTCTCATCATCTACATCCACTGCGACCCCTGAGCCTTCTCGTAGTAGTCGGTGTTTGTTTTCCCAAAGCATACCGTTTACTGTATTAGCACGGTACAGAACGGTCGATGCAATTTTCTCAAAGGTTTTGTTTTGCAACGCGATTCTTAACATTTCAGCAGTATCCCTAGCAGATGATAAATGTTCGTCATGATGCAAACCTGAAGGGTTCATAAAAACTGTATTGGTAAGTCCTGCAATAACGGCTCGTTCATTCATTAGCTTTACAAAGCCTTCCACCGAACCGCCAGCATGCTCGGCTAACGCTGTGGCAGCATCATTTCCTGAGCGCAACATCAAGCCATACAATAATGTTTCAACTGTGACCGTTTCACCGGCTTGCAAGTAGATGGACGAGCCTTCAGCCATTGCAGCCTTTGGTGAAATCACCACTTCATCTTGAAGATCACTATTTTCAATAGCGACAAGAGCTGTCCAAATTTTTGTTAAGCTTGCAATGGGTAGCCTCTCATCACTATTCACACCGGATAATACGCGCCCTGTGTCGCCATCAAGCACAGCATATCCGCTGCCACCTCTCGCCAAAGTATTTTGCGGAAAAACTAACATTCCCACTACTAGCATAAACACCATTAATCGTAGTAACCGTAGCAACAAGCCACTCCTTAATATAAGTGATAGATAAGTAGTTCTATAAAAATGGTAAAGCGACTAGCACTTTACTGCCATTACTTCACACCGTTAAACGTTTCTTGGAATTTAGTCATAAATAAATCTGTTTCTTGCTCTGCTTCACCATTTTCCTCTTCCGGTAATGGAGGCATTTCTTCAATACTATTTAATCCGAAGTAGTTTAAGAACTCCTTCGTTGTGCCATATAAAATCGCACGGCCTGTTCCCTCTGAACGGCCAACTTCCTTCACGAGCCCTCTGGAAGCGAGCGTTTGCAGTGGTCGCTCACATTTCACACCTCGTAAATCTTCAATCGCTACCCGTGTTATGGGCTGTTTATACGCTACAATGGCCAACACTTCTAAGGAAGCCTGAGACAATGATTGGGCAGTTGGATTTTCGACTAATTTTTGAATCGTGTCTGCAAGTTCCGGCTTCGTAATTAGCTGATAAACCCCCGCCATTTCTTTTATCGTAATACCACGATTGTCCTCTTCCTCTAATGCTGTACGTAAAGCATCCATCGCTTGGGCAGCTACTTCTTCTGTATCACCAAGTAATTGTGCTAATTGCTTAATCGTTAAGCCATCATCTCCTACAACAAATAATAAAGCTTCAATTCTACTCTGTAGGTTCATTGTTTTCGTCATCATCCCATTCCTCCTTCTGTAATGTGACCGTTAGTTCTTCAAAATTACCGTCTTGCTCTACACTGACAATCTGACGTTTCATAAGTTCCAATAATGATAGAAACGTTAAAATAAGTGTTGGTTTATCTTCATAGGGAAAAAGCTCGAAAAATGACGCACGTCCACCTGTGGAACGTAAAGAACGCACAACAGAACGCATCTGCTCTTTAACGGAGCGCTCTTGCCTTGCGACAGTTGTTTTCAATGGCTTCTTTAATTTTTTTCTGCGCATCAGCTTTTGGAAGGCACCAAGCATATCATAAATATTGACGTTCATATCGAACAACGCCATTTGTTCATCTGACGCTAAGTCCGATAAATCTGAAGGCGGTCTTGTAAACACCTGTGCTCGATCTGTTTCAAGCTCTTGTAGGTTGTTTGCTGCTTCTTTATATTTTTTATACTCTATTAAACGTTGTACCAGTTCCTCACGAGGGTCAGGTCCATCGATTTCTATTTCCGCATCCTCTAGCTCGCCTTCATGTATCGGTAATAACATACGGCTTTTAATGGCCAACAGTGTAGCCGCCATCACTAAATACTCACTAGCCTCATTTAATTCTAGTACCTGCATCGCATGGATATGATCAATATATTGTTGCGTAATTTCAGCCATTGGAATATCATAGATATCAATTTCCAATCTGTGAATTAAATGCAATAATAAATCCAGAGGTCCTGAAAAGGCTTCTAACTTTACTTCATAAGACATTATTTTACCACCCTGATATTCAATGTTCTTTTAGTATAGTGGAAAGGAGTTCAAAATGCATCCACAGCACCATACTTTATTTATTGATTACTGTGCCTATTTCAATGGCAATGGGGATTTTTTTGAATGCCATGAAGTGCTCGAAGAATATTGGAAGGACATCGCGCCTGGCAATAAAAATCATCCTCTTGTTGGTTATGTTCAACTAGCGACAGGATTATATCATTGGCGTCGCGGCAACGCAACCGGTGCTTTTAAAATCTTACAGAAAGCACACAATAATTTTCAAATGAATCAAGGCCATGCATTTTTTCACGAAATAGACTACACAAAGCTGCTAACGCATTTAAGTGAAACACTCGACAATATTCAAATGGGCAAGTCCTTTCAAGCTTTTCCATTACCACTAATGCCTGCTTTGCAAGATTTAGTTAAGGCGCGCATACAACTGCTACCAGAAAGTAGCGCTGACTATCTTCTTCATAAACATATGCTACGTGATCGCTCACATATTCTTGCTGAACGGCAAGAAAGCAAACAAAGAAAAAGCAGACGTTAAATTTCGTCTGCTTTTTCATCATCACATTGTATACACTTTTGAACAAACTCACGTGTTTCATCTGTTGCACGTACTTGTTCATATTGACCAAGTTCTGCTACTTCTTGTAGCATTTCCTTGGCCACACCTTCTCCTCGATAAGAAGGAATGACCGAAACGTGTTGAATTGTTGCTGTGTGATTGTGCTCGTCTGTTACAAGCCCGACGATGCCAACATACTCATCGTCCTTTTTCCATAAATATAAAACCCAATGATCATCATTTTCATAAGATTGGATTGTCTCTGTGAGCTTTTTTATGTCTTTTTCGTTAGGCATAAACGAGAGTAGCCCCATCGCTATTTTCTCGAAAGCTTTTTTATATCGAATTAACATATTTGTCTATTCCCTCTTTTTCTAGCTGTACATAATCTTTGACTATCCTACACGATTTGTACTATTACCGCAAGCCAATTTCTGTCTTACGAACCAGGGCCAAGAATACCTTTCGACGCTAACACCCAATAGACAACGCCCCACAACAAAATAAAAGTCGTCATGGACGCTAATAATACCCATTTATTTTTTCTCAAATTTATTCACCCTTTTTTAACGTTAACGGGAGATCATTTTGTACGATATCTTCATAGCTTTCACGTTTAATGGCTAATTGATGTTGTCCATTTTCAACAAATACTACTGCTGGACGTGGAACGCGGTTGTAGTTACTCGCCATCGAGTAGCCATAAGCCCCTGTACAGAAAATCGCTAGTACATCACCTGATGCTGCTTGTTGTAATTTTGCATCGATAATCAATTTATCGCCCGATTCACAAAGTTTCCCAGCTACCGTGTACGTCTCATCCTTCGGTGCATTCGCTTTACTAGCAATGACCGCTTCGTATTTTGCATCGTATAGTGCAGGACGAATATTATCACTCATACCGCCATCTACTGCAATATAGTTACGCACATCTGGTACTGTTTTTTGAGAACCGATTGTATAAAGTGATGTCCCGGCATCGCCAACAAGTGAACGACCTGGTTCAATCCAAATTTCGGGCATCGTTAAGCCAAGTACTGTTGCTTTGTTTTTCACAACTGTAATCATATCTTCTACATATACTTGTGGCTCAAGCGGTGCATCTTCTTCTGTATAGCGAATTCCGAAGCCCCCACCTAAGTTTAACACAGTACATGTAAAATCGTGCGTCTTGTTCCAATCAGCAATTTTATCAATTAGTTTTTCACCCGCTAAACCAAAGCCTGCTGTATCAAAAATTTGAGAACCAATATGGCAGTGTAAGCCTAAAAGCTGTAAGTATTCATGTTGGAACGTTTGTTTAAACGCTTCATCTGCTTGGCCGTTATTAAGGTCAAAGCCAAATTTAGAATCCGCCTGCCCTGTCGTAATGAAATCATGCGTATGTGCCTCAACCCCAGGAGTGACACGCAATAAAATACGCATGTTTTGCTGACGGCGCTCTGAAATTTCTTTTAAAAGTTGAATTTCATAGAAGTTATCTACTACAATACATCCAATTTTAGAGTCAAAAGCGAGCTCTAATTCGGCAATGCTTTTATTATTGCCATGGAAGTGAATGCGCTCTGCTGGGAATCCAGCTTTTAAAGCTGTATATAGCTCCCCCCCAGAGACGACATCCAATGATAGATTTTCTTCTGCAGCTAATTGATACACCGCTACACATGCAAACGCTTTTGATGCATAAGCTACTTCTGCTTTTACGCCTAGTTTTTTAAATGTATCGATAAAGCCGCGTGCACGCTTACGAATAAGCGCTGTATCGTACACAAAAAGAGGTGTGCCGTATTCTTTTGCAAGCGCTAGTGTATCTACTTGTCCTATTGTTAAATGCCCATCTTCTGAAATTGCTTGTGTCCCATATAAATGCATCTGCATCTCTCCCTTTTTCACGTCTCCATTTGTGATTATTGTACCTCGTGATGTCTATCCAAGTCATGCTTAGCATACAAAATAGCTTGCATGTCCATCGAGGCTTATTTTTATTGAGCTCGTTTGCAATGGTGGCACAACATAACCTTCTAACACCAATCATATCAAGCATTATCCAAGGTTTCATTTCCCACCATTTTACAAATTATTCGCTAATAATAATAATTTTTTCAAAAATCACAAAATACTATAGGAGAACTTTATCACATGAAAAAAGTGAGTGCAACGGCTCCTATGATCTTTTTCGCTGTTTGGAAGCGACTACATAAGGTCGTAGTGCATCCGACGTCATCGGGAAGCGAACGATAACACGCAGCATCGCAGTTGGGAAAAACGGAACGAGCGGCCATAAATAAGGCGCTTGTAACGGACGTAATGAACATAGATACGTAAATAATAAAAACAAACCGATAAATAATCCATCCGCCCCCCATATACCTGTCATGAGAAGCAAGACAATTCTAAAGAGTTTAATGGATATACTGAGCTCGTAAGATGGAATAATAAACGTAAAAATGGCTCCTACTGCTGTATATAACACAACCTCTGATGAGAATACACCAACGTCGATGGCGATTTGCCCAATGATAACCCCTGCTACTAACCCCATTGCAGTCGACAATGGCGTCGGGGTATGAATGGCGGCCATCCTTAAAAATTCAATCCCAATGTCAGCAATTAAAATTTGCAGTAATATGGGGATATGAGATTTTTCCTGCGTTCCTAAAAAGGACAGAGAATCCGGTAATAAAGATTCATTCGTTACAAACAAGTACCACAAAGGTAATAATAATAAACCCATGATTGTCCCGAAATAACGCATAAAACGAACAAAGGTCCCAACTGCAGGTGCTTGCCTGTATTCTTCAGCATGTTGTAGTAAGTGAAAAATGGTCACCGGTACTAAAATTACAGATGGCGACGTATCCACCATGATGGCTACATGCCCTTCTAATAAATGAGCCGCAACAATATCAGGTCTTTCTGTATAGCGTACAAAGGGTATTGGGTGAAACTTTTGCTTAAAAAGCCATTCCTCTAAAGATTTATCGGCCATCGTCAAACCATCATGATTAATTTGACCAAGACGTTGTCGCAATTTCTCGAGCATTTCCTCATTTGCAATATCCTTCATAAACGCAAGTGCGACATCGGTTTGACCGACCTTGGATATTTTATGTAGCTCGAAACGTAAATTACTATTGCGAATACGTCGACGCACTAAAGCTGTATTTTGTGAAATCCCTTCCGTAAAGCCATCTCTTGAACCACGAATAACCTTTTCATTATCAGGTTCCTCAGGTGAGCGCCCTGGATAATTACGCAGCTCTGCAACATAACAATACCCACTTTTCGTGATAAATGTTACTTGTCCACTTAATATAGCGAGTAAATAGGCTTTGCGCTCCGTCTCCTCAGAACGACCATGAAAATTGAAAATAGTTTCAAAATATTCTTTTTCATCATCAATATCGATGTCTTCTTCCGGTAACATACTAGATAGTAATTGCGTTAGGGCTTCCCCATCTACAAGTCCGCTAATGTATGCACAAAGAACCGGCAAATCTTTGACAAATAAATGTTTGATTCCTACGTCAAATGATTCGCCGTCTCCAAATTGTTCTTTAAGAAAATCTTCGGCTTCTTCTAAGCTGTTAAATAGTTTATTTGTCATGCTGTGTCACCATTTTCTTAGATGTCTTTTTCTACTCCATGTTCAACTGTGGCACTCGTGGCCATCCAACTTTTCAACTGCGCTAAAATCTTTTTCTCTAAACGAGATACTTGCACTTGTGAAATACCAAGCCTGTTGGCAATTTCAGTTTGTGTACAGTCTGAGAAATAGCGTAAATAAATAATGGATTGCTCTCTAGGATCCAATCTTGTGAGCACTTCTTTTAACGGAATATATTCAAATGGTTGCTCAGATTTTTCATCCTTCATTTGATCCATTAATGTAATGGAATCCCCTTCACTTTCATACAATTGCTCATGTAAGGAAGCAGGATCCCTTAATGCATCAGAAGCTGTCACGATTTCCTCTGTCGTGACACCAAGCACCTCTGCTAATTCTTGAATGGTCGGTGGATGCTCATTGTTCTTGATAAATTCATCGGTTGCATGGCGTATTTTAAAGTTCAGCTCACGAATAGAGCGGCTGACTTTGACCATGCCATCATCCCTTAAAAAGCGCTGTATTTCACCGATAATCATCGGCACCGCATATGTGGAAAATTTCACATCGTACGCTAAATCAAACTTATCAACAGATTTCATGAGCCCTATACAGCCAATTTGAAATAAATCTTCGAGCTCCACGCCCCTTGTTGTAAAGCGTTGGACGATGGACCATACAAGCCTCGTATTCCCTTCAATCATTCGTTTACGAGCTTCATGGTCGCCCTGTTGTGAACGCGCAATTAAATCACGCATTTCCTCCTGTGACAAAAGCTTATCGGACGACTGTTCTATCGGCTTCACGATAGCAACCTCACATTACCGCTGTGCGAACCGAGTAAAATTTTTTCGTAAACGTGACCGTTGTACCTTGTTGCCATTGCGACATGACCGTTAACTGGTCAGAAAAGCTATCCATAATAGTAAAGCCCATGCCAGAACGTTCCATAGCACTTTTCGTCGTAAATAACGGTTCCATTGCTTGACTTACATCTGCAATGCCTACCCCTTTATCCATTACAGATACGGTTACAATATCATCCTCACGCTTTGCATGAACCGTAACGACGCCTTTTCCATCCTCTTCGTAACCGTGAATAATGGCATTGGAAACAGCCTCAGAGACAACCGTTTTAAATTCTGATAGCTCATCAATTGTTGGGTCTAATTGTGCGATAAAACCTGTAATAGCCACACGTGCTAATGCTTCATTTTCGCTGATTGCTAAAAAAGTTAATGTCATTTCGTTATCCATTTACAATCCCCCTAACTCGATCAATCGCTTCTTCCTCTGTTGCATCCATCATCCACTGAGCTAAGCCTGAAAATTGAAATACTTTTCGCATTGTCGGCGATGGATTCAATAATATTGTTCGTCCAGCGACTGCTTCTAACTCACGCATGCGACCAAGCACAAGACCTACCCCCGAACTATCCATAAACGATAGTCGCTCAAAATTCCAAATGATGGTCGTTACAGCGCCTTGAAAAATTGCTGCAGAAATTTTAGCCCGAATTTGCTCTACTGCATGATGATCGAGCTCCCCAAATAAACGTATAACCACTGTCTCTTTCGTTACCATCTCTAATTGAAAATGCATGAACATCGCCTCCTCCTCGTGCAATTCCACATTCCTTTTACCAAATCCTTGCGTCTGACAGAACTAGTGCAAAGTCTCTTGAAATAGTGTCAAATCGACATACTTATTGCATTTAGGTTAAGTGCAGTATGGGATAAATAAAAAGGTTTTAAACGTGGTCTACATTTTTTGTCAGCGTCACAGCGAAGCGTGCTTTTATATATCATTTTTCGGGAAGATAGCAACCGAACAGCAAAAGAAAAAGTGCTAGCTTGACCGCAGTCAAACTAACACTTTTTAGCTATGCCATTGATGTCCGTGCAACTAGTGCAACTACTTCGCGAACATCAACTAGCGTATTCTTCTATTTATTAAGCAATCGTATATGCTTGCTGTACTTTAGCGACTGTTTCCTCACTAATTGCACTGTTTGAGTAAAGATAAGCAATCGTTTCTCCAGCTGTTACACGGTCACCTTTTTTTGCGACAAGCTGAATGCCAGCGTCATAATCTAGTGCTGATTCCTTCGTTAAGCGGCCAGCCCCAAGACTTACACTTGCTTCACCAATCATCAACGCGTTAATAGTCTCTACAACGCCCTCTGACGCTGCTGTTACAGCGATTTTATGCGCCGTATCATTTTGCACAATATCCGCTAAATCGCCGCCCTGTGCAACGATAAACTCCTCAAACTTCGCAGCTGCAGAGCCATCTTCTAACACTTTTTTCACGGCCGCTACCGCTGTTGTTTCATCTACACCAGCTGCAATTTGATACATCAAGGAAGAAATAATAATGCACTCTTCTAGTAAGTCAGTATGAGTCTCTTCCATACGACCTTTTAATAAGGCATATGCTTCAACGACCTCAAGCTTATTACCAATCATTTTACCTAGAGGATTATCCATATCACTAATATGTGCGACAACTTTACGTCCTAATTTTTCGCCAATTGCTGTCATTGCCTCAGCTAGTTTTTTCGCTTCTTCTTCCGTCTTCATAAAGGCACCAGAGCCGCATTTGACATCTAATACAATGCCATCTGCACCACTTGCAATTTTTTTACTCATAATCGACGCAGCGATTAACGGTATCGAATCGACAGTGCCTGTTACATCGCGCAATGCATAAAGTTTTTTATCTGCCGGCACGAGATTGCCCGTTTGTCCAGCAACGGCAATTTTATGTTGATTCACATTGTCGATAAATTCTTGAGACGTTAACTCTGTTTTCAAGCCTCGAATTGACTCTAATTTGTCAATTGTTCCACCTGTAATACCAAGACCTTTACCACTAAACTTCGCCACTGGAATGCCTAGAGCAGCAATGATTGGTGTGACGATTAACGTTACTTTGTCGCCGACACCACCTGTTGAATGTTTATCAATTTTAAATCCTTCAATCGAAGTTAAATCAATGACATCACCTGACTCAATCATTGCTTTCGTTAAATAAAATGTTTCTTCATCTGACATACCAATTAAGCGAATCGCCATTAACAAAGAGCTTGCCTGATAATCCGGAATAGCACCAGTTGTATAACCTTCAACAAAGTATTGGATATCTGCTTGTGAAAGCTCTTTACCTTGTTTTTTCTTTTCAAATAGTTGCACCATATTCATCGTAAAATCCCCCTTATTTTAATTCATTTAAGAAACTTTTACCGAATGGTGGTGCTTCTACATTGAAGTTTTCAGCGACAGTTGCGGCAATATCTGCAAAAGTTTCACGTAGAGCAAGCTCGCTACCACCTTTAAAACGTGGTGAATAGATAATGAGTGGTACATATTCACGTGTATGATCTGTGCCAGGGAATGTCGGATCATTGCCGTGGTCAGCTGTAATCATCATTAAATCGTCTTCTGTCATTGCCTCTAAAATTTCAGGCAGGCGTGCATCAAATTCTTGTAATGCCTGGCCATAGCCTAGCGGATCACGACGATGACCAAAATTGGCATCAAAATCTACTAAATTTAAGAAGCTCATGCCGTGGAAATCGCGACGGGCAACTTTTGCAAATTGATCCATACCATCCATATTATTTTTTGTACGAACGGCATCTGTAACACCTTCGCCATTGAAAATATCAGAAATTTTACCGATAGCGATTACATCTAAACCGGCATCTTTCAATGCATTCATCGTTGTGCGTCCGAATGGTTTTAACGCATAGTCATGACGATTCGGCGTACGTGTAAAGTTTCCTGGCGTACCGATAAATGGACGTGCAATTACGCGGCCTACTAAGTATTCAGGCTGTAATGTCAGCTCACGTGCAATCTCACAAATTTTATAAAGTTCGTCCAGTGGAATAATTTCTTCATGTGCTGCAATTTGTAGGACTGGGTCAGCAGATGTGTAAACAATAATTGCCCCTGTGTCCATATGTTCTTGCCCAAAATCATCAATGACTTGTGTACCGCTTGCAGGCTTATTACACAGAACTTTTCGACCTGTACGTTGTTCAAGCTCAGCAATCAATTCAGCAGGAAATCCTTCAGGATACACTTTAAATGGTTTATCAATGTTTAGACCCATTATTTCCCAGTGACCTGTCATTGTATCTTTCCCTACAGATGCTTCTTGCATTTTACCGTAGTATGCTTTTGGTGCATCTACTGCTTGTAGTCCTTGAAGTGGCTCAATATTAGCTAAGCCAAACGACTCCATATTGGGCATTGTAAGCCCATTCATTTTTTCAGCGATGTGACCTAATGTATGTGCGCCTACATCTCCAAATTTAGCTGCGTCTGGTGCTTCACCAATACCAACTGAATCCATTACGACGACATGGATTTTTTTAAATGGTTTATTCATAATTGTTGCCTCCTAATCTCACGACTCCATTTTACCAAAAACAAGTGAAAGGATAAAGGTCAGACATCCGACTAAGGTAAATATTTATTGTTTTATACTAAAAAAGACTTTATCCATCCCTTATTTCTCTATTAAGCGCGTGGATGGTACTGCTTATACACTTCAGACAGTCTCGTCTTACTTATATGCGTATAAATTTGAGTTGTGGAAATATCTGCATGACCTAGCATCTCCTGTACTGCGCGTAAATCCGCCCCATTTTCCACTAAATGGGTAGCAAATGAATGCCGTAGCGTATGGGGTGTTAACTCATGCTGGATGCCTGCCTTTAATGCGTGCTCCTTCATTAATTTCCAACAACCTTGCCTTGTTAAACGTTTTCCACGTTGATTTATAAAAAAAGCATCTGTTTTGGGGTACTTCCCTTGTAATGTGCCTCGTGCGCCATCTAAATAATCACGCAATGCAGCAAGCGAACTTTTCCCTAGTGGAATAATGCGCTCCTTACCTCCCTTACCAAAAACACGCACAAAGCCCATTGTGAGATGAATATCAGCTAAATCAAGCGCAATGAGCTCACTAATACGCATTCCCGAACCATATAGCAGCTCTAGCATCGCTACATCACGAATGCCTTGTGGCTTACTGCGATTCGGCGCCGCCAGTAACGCTTCTATTTCTTCAATGGAAAGGATATTCGGAAGTTTTTGCTCGATTGTCGGCATTTCTAAATGAACTGTTGGATCTGTTTCAGTTCGCTTTTCTCGAAGTAAAAATTGGTGGAAACTACGAATGGATGAAATATGACGCGCAACCGTTCTGCTCGTCTTTCCTTGCATGCGAAGTTGCTCAAGATGGCGCAAGATCGTTTGCCGCTCCACATGACGGAAATCAGACATTCCTTCCGCTTCTTGCAAAAAGTGCACATAATTCTCTAAGTCTCGGCGATAGGATGCTAATGTATTATCGGATAGTTGCCGCTCTACCTGGATAAAATGGATATAATCCTCTATTGCATATTGAAATTCATTCATCACAACGCCCCCTCACTGTCAATTATTCTCTATTTTAGCACGCTTATAAAAAAAGTGCGAAAGGGCTCACTTTCGCCAAAAATAGATTTACTAGAATAATAGAAGTCCTTAAAACACAAAAAAACAAGAAACTGCCTAATGCAATCTAAACGTAAGATTTCATCAGACAGTTCCTTGTTATTGTTCTTCGTTCGTGTCGTCGTTTTTATCATGACAACGCCAGCAAATACCGTGGAAAGTAAGTCGGTGATCTTTGATAATAAAGTTCCAACGCTTCTCAACTACGGCTTCCACATCCTCAAGTAAATCTTCTTGAATTTCATCTACAGCACCGCACTCGATACAAACTAGATGATGGTGGAAATGTGCGGCTCCTTCTTGGCGTAAATCATAGCGTGATACGCCATCACCAAAGTTAATTTTGTCGACGATTTTAAGCTCTGTTAGTAATTCTAATGTTCTATAAACAGTAGCCAGACCAATCTCCGGTGCCTTTTCTTTTACTAAAAGATAGACATCCTCTGCACTTAAATGGTCCTCTTCGTGCTCTAGCAAAACAGCAACTGTTGCTTCTCGCTGCGGCGTCAGCTTATAACTAGCACTATGCAACTGTTTTTTAATACGATCAATACGGCTTTCCATGTGACGCCCCCCTAAACTCATTTCATTATACCAAAGGAGTAAATCCTATTACAAGATAGTGAATAGATTTCCTATAAGCTTTTAACTTTTGCCTCATTTGCACGTATTTCATACTTTATTTCAGTACATACGTTATAACGATAAACTCAGCAACTATTATGATGAAAAAAGCGATAAAATTCAACAAAATTGTCCGTCCATTCGTCTTTTTCCCGATTTTTCGCTTCGACCAGGCGGGAACTAGCAAATTGCATAATACTAGCAACAATATACAATAGATAAGCTGAAATGGAAACCACCAAATCGTATATAGCCAAAACGCTTCAAGTTTTTGTAGTAAAAAAACCGAGCTAAATCCAAAGAAAGTTGCGCGCATTGCGACTGTCACACGTACTAAAACTTTTAAGACACTATGCGTCGCAAGTAACAGTACAATACCGACTGAAGCGGCGACAGGTAGCACTAAACGAAAAATGGATTGCCTGTCCACATCTGCTAAACGAGGTTCTATAAATAAAATAAAAGGCTCGGCATTCGCCCCTCCAATAATATGAAAGCAGATGACGCCACAAACGAAGCTCACTGCAACAATGGATGCGTGATAAAATAGAGAAACCGTACGAGACATAAGCATGCTCCTTTTCTATCAAGGTTTGTACAGCTTATGCTCGTCCGCTTCTATTATGCTAAACTTTATTTTTCTTGTTGCAATGCCAACCAAAGTACTGCAAACGCTGTCTTCGCATCATAGATACGCCCATCAGCGACCATCGCTTGTGCCTCTTCCAACGAAACTTCTAGTAATTCGACAAATTCATCTTCATCCAGTGCAGCTCTATTTTCAATTTCATATAAATCCTTTGCGACAAATAGATGAATCACTTCATCTGCAAAGCCTGGTGAAGTGGCAAAGGCTTGTAAATAGTTCAATTGATGCGCACCATAGCCTGTCTCTTCTTCTAATTCTCGACGTGCAGTAGTGATTGGCTCTTCGCCTGTTTCAAGTTTACCAGCAGGAATTTCTACAATGGAACGCTCAAGCGCTTTACGAAATTGCTCCACCATCACGAGCTTGCCTTCGTTGGTAATGGCAATGATTGCAACTGCTCCCGGGTGTTTAATGATTTCACGCTTCGCCGACTTACCATTCGGTAATGTGACATCATCGACTTGTAACTTGACGATTTTCCCGTCGTAAATAGATGTTGTGTGTGTTGTTTTTTCTTCAAACTTTTTCATTGCCCATAACCTCGCTTGTTCTTCAGATATGTTCATTGTACCATTACAAGTAGAGAAATCGAAGGAGGGCATTCGTATGAAAAAAAGACAACTTGGCTCAAGTAATTTATTGATCTCAGAGATTAGTTTAGGAGGTATGTCTCTTTCGACCGATAAAAATACAGCAGCGTCCATTATCGATATGGCGCTAGATGCTGGCATTAACTACATTGATACAGCCGATTTATATGATTTCGGTGCCAATGAACAATTAATTGGTGAAATTTTAGGCAAACGTCGACAAAATATTATCATCGCAACGAAAGTAGGCAACCGGTGGACAGAAGGTGTGGATGGCTGGCATTGGGATGCTTCCCCTACTTATATTAAGGAAGCGGTGCATCAAAGCCTGAAAAGACTCGGCACAGATTATATCGATGTCTATCAGCTCCATGGCGGCACGCTAGACGATGACTGGGACGGCATTATCGACACATTTGAAAACTTAAAAAAAGACGGTGTCATTCGACAATACGGCATTTCTTCGATTCGACCTAATGTGCTGAAACGTTTTTTACCTGCTAGTTCGGCACAAAGTGTCATGATGCAGTATAGTGCGTTAGATCGTCGCCCAGAAGAATGGTTAGATTTTATTGCACATGAAGGGGCTTCGGTAGTGACGCGCGGCACCGTTGCAAAAGGTTTATTAACAACGAGTTGGCAAGAGCGTTTACAACGGGTTAATGGCTATCAAACATATTCAAAAGAGGAATTAACGAAGACATTAACCGACTTAGCACAATATTATGGAGATTTACTTCCGCTAGGGCTTGCCTTTAATTTGAAGGAAAGTGCCATTGCTTCAACCGTGATTGGTGCTAGTTCACAGGAACAACTTGCCCAAACACTCACAGCCTATGAAAAAATGGATACCATTGCGAATTTTGATGTAGCGAATGCGCTCACGAAAGCGGAGCAATACACAGACCACCGATGAAAAAATGGTTGATTGTTCTATTTCTTTTAGTAATTCTCGCCATTTCCTCTAGTATGACCTACGAACAACAGTCGATACTTCCTGAGCTAGAGGAATTACTGGCCAATAAGCCCTTTGAAGCACAATTGTCAGTATTAAAAATTCCTTATTGGGATACCATTGTGTCTGTTGAAGAACGAGGCTATTTTGAATTTGTAGAATTTCTCATTCGAAAATGTACGCATTTTGCAGGATTTGGTTGTATTGCACTTGGCGTTTACTTTGCATGGGGAAAACGTCGATTTGCCGCAGGTGTTGCCATTGTCGTGACCGCAGTCATTGCGATGCTCGATGAATTTCGCCAAAGCTTTACGCCTGGACGAACAATGAACGGGCAAGATGTCTTAGTAGACACAGCTGGTGCCATTGTTTTTATTAGCATCGTCCTAGCCGTAAAAAAAATACGCACGCTTAGAAGTAAATAGTTGCTAGGTTGTGGCGATTTTGCCAGGGTTGATGGCGATTCGAATCGGTTTGATGGCGATTTCAAGCATTTTTGTGGCGTTTTTGCATGTTTTGGTGGCGATTCTGCATGTTTTGCTGGCGTTTTCCCCCAGGCTTACCCGCGATTCCGGGCATCCTATCAGCGATTCTCACAGGCTTACCCGCGATTCCATGCATTAACTAAAAAAAAGGGAATCTCTTAAAGAGATTCCCTTTTTTTACGAACGCAGACTAAAATTTCGAGCCTTTGTCACCATATTCATTTAACAATTCTTCAAACGATTTGTTTTTCTCACGTTGCTTGCGCTCAAAAGCTAGCTGTGCTTGACGCTCTTCTTCTGCTGCCTGCTCTTTTGCCGATAAATCTTGTTTCGCAGCTTTTAACTTTGCTAATACATCGCCACCAAGCTGGTCTGCTAATGTTACTGCTTCTTGCTTTGGTAGACTTGCTGTGAAATGATCATCGCTACGCTGTTGTTGTTTTCGTTTTTTTCCCATACTTTCACCTTCTTACTCACATTAAGGGCGTTGCACAACTGTCGCTACCCCTTGTCCACCACCGATACATAAAGTGGCAAGGCCCGTTTTGGCATCACGCTTTTCCATCTCATGTAAAAGTGTGACTAAAATACGCGCACCACTTGCTCCGATCGGATGACCTAGCGCAATTGCTCCCCCATTGACATTTAGTTTATCATGATTAAAGCTAAGTTCGCGATCTACAGCAATCGATTGTGCCGCAAAAGCTTCATTTGCTTCAATTAAATCTATCTCTTCTAAAGTGACATTCGCCTTCGTTAACGCTTTTTTCACCGCCGTTACTGGACCCGTACCCATAATAGCAGGATCAACGCCAGAACTCGCATTGGCTGAAATAACGGCCATTGGCTTGATGCCTAACTCCAATGCTTTCGCTTTCGACATGACAACAACTGCAGCTGCCCCATCATTAATGCCAGATGCATTCGCCGCTGTCACCGAGCCGTCCTTTTTAAAAGCAGGGCGTAACTTTGCCAATGATTCCGCTGTAACACCCGCTCGTGGAAACTCATCTTGCGCAAAAATAATCGGATCGCCTTTGCGTTGTGGAATTTCCACAGCTACAATTTCATCATGAAATTTGCCAGCAGCTAGTGCCGCTTCCGCTCGTTGCTGAGAACGCGCTGCAAAATGATCTTGCTCCTCACGTGTAATAGCATACGCATCACATAAATTTTCCGCCGTAATGCCCATATGATAATCATTAAATGCACACCATAAACCATCATGGATCATCGTATCGACAACTTTTTGATCCCCCATACGGAAGCCTTCACGCGCATTTTTTAAAACATACGGTGCTTGGCTCATATTTTCAAAGCCACCCGCAACAATAATATCCGCATCACCAGCTAAAATCGCCTGTGCTGCTAAATGTACGGCTTTTAAGCCTGAGCCACATACTTTATTAATTGTTAAAGCAGGCACTGCATGTGGTAATCCTGCGGCTATCGATGCTTGACGAGCCGGATTTTGTCCAAGCCCAGCCGATAAAACATTCCCCATAATGACTTCATCGACTTGCTCACCTGCTACGCCAGCACGCGCTAATGCTTCTTTAATTACGATACTTCCAAGAGTTGTTGCCGGCACATCCTTTAATGTTCCTTGGAATGAACCGATTGCAGTACGCACAGCACTAACAATTACTACCTCGTTTGTCATAACCATTCTCCCCTTTTCCCCGTTCAAAAATCAACACTGCATGCATATGCTACTAGCAGATATGTATATTTTAACAAATGTTTTGACGATTTTCGATAACAGAAATCATCGCACGTTTTCAACAGTTGTTGTAAAATGTTGTCGTGTTTTAAACACTCATAGTTGGGAACATTACAAATAGAAAAGTGCATTTGCTCAAAGGTGAATGCCTAGATATAACAGAAACAAAGGCGTGGAGGTGTTGAAGATGAAAAAGAAAATGCTTTTATTTTCAGGTATTACAACGACGCTTGCCGCTGCAGCAACGGGGCTGTTCGGCTTTGCGCTTTCCAATAAATTAATGTACATTCAGCAAAAGGACCCCGAATTTATTCGTGAACGCGAAACAACGGCTAAACGGTTTGACGAAGCTTGGTACAATAAAAATTTCAAATGTGAATTAAATATCGACTCACCCAATGGCTATTCCATTCGGGGTATTATGTTTCAACCACTGCAAACGAATAATACCATGATTATTTGCCATGGGGTGACAGAAAATAAAATTAACTCAGTGAAATATGCACGGCTGTTTGAACGGCTCGGATACAACTCCGTCATTTTTGACCATCGAAGACACGGGGAATCAGGTGGCAAAACGACTAGCTATGGTTATTACGAAAAAAATGATTTAGATGCTGTTGTGAAAACGGTGAAAGCGATGATTGGTGATAACGCCATTCTCGGTATTCATGGTGAATCGATGGGGGCAGCCACAATGCTGTTGTATGCAGGAACAGTTGAAGATGGTGCTGATTTTTATATAGCAGATTGTGCTTTTTCTGATTTTTCGATGTTGCTGAAGCAAATTGCGAAAACAGAATTTAAATATGGCTCCATCATTCCAATACGTTTCGCAGATTTCTTTATACGATTACGCGACGGTTATTCATTCAAAAGTGTCACCCCATCCGAAGCTGTGACACATATTGAAAAACCCATTCTTTTTATCCACAGTATTCCGGATACATTTATTCCCGCTTCCATGTCACTCGATCTATATAATAAAAAAAATGGACCGAAAAAATTAAAGCTTTTCGACAAAGGGGCACATGCGCAATCCTTTAATGAAAATATGGCTGAATATGAGGATCTCATACATGACTTTTTAGAAAGTTTTATTTATCAAAAAATCCATCATGATGCTTCCTCGTCCAATGTCATTCCATTTCATCGCTAAAAGAAAACCTTGCAAGCTGTGACAACTTGCAAGGTTTTTATTATTCCGCGAAAACAATATGCCATTCATCACGCTTGGCTAAAAATTCTTTGGCAAGTGCTTGTGCACCTTCTAAGCTATGGCTTGCTGCCCAACCACATTGCACTTCATTGCATGCAGGTACAGCTGTTGCCTGCGTCACATCCGTAAAAGTTTTTTCTAAAATTGTTAGTAAATCTTCATAATCATTATGGTTAATCAACGATACATAAAACCCTGTTTGGCAACCCATTGGACTAAAATCAACAATATGGTCGGAATAATTACGGATAATGTCAGCCGATAAATGTTCTAAAGAGTGGAGTGCAGGCATTTCCATATGCTCTTTATTCGGTTGTTTGAAACGAATATCGTATTTATATACTTCATCGCCATTTTTACCTACTTTAACACCGGCTAAACGAACATAAGGCGCTTGTACTTTCGTATGGTCTAAATCAAAACTTTCCACATTTGTTTTTTCACGTTCCATTGCTAACAGCTCCTTTTCTTACAATACTAACTATTATACCTAGTTTTCTATGAAATGTTCAAATTTTTAAAATAGAATGATAACTCACCAGCTAACAATAATTAAACTGTTCTTTATAATGAAAAAATTTTTTCCGTCTATTTACTAACCATGGGGTAACGAGCCTTTTTATTGAAGGTTTTGTTTTGTAAAAATTTTTTTCTTCGCATTTGTCAAAAAAATTTTCTGTATTTACTAACTTTTCTTGTAATAGTAGTATCATAGCAGTTTCACCTTTCTAGATCGCTGAAACCAATGGATGCGGGGGAACCACATTTGTATGGATGAACATTCCATCCAAGGGGTGAATCCTTTTAAAGGTAGGGCTACTCAATGGCCCGAATCCGACAGCTAACCTCGTAAGCGTTAAATGAGAAGGAAGATGGATGCTTGTACTTTTTGACAAATATGTATCGATAAGTCCTTAGCTTATTCATACTTATAATTAATACAACCTCCCAAAATCCCCATCATTACTTTTGATTGCATTAGAAAGCATGATGAAACAATCGTGACGAACATGGTGTTAGCGTAATTTGAAAACGGATTCAATATGCTCCATCATATGCCTCGATGACTAAGTAAAAACGGAGGAAACCAATATGACTACTCAACAAGAGAACAAAGGCATCTTTTATGGATGGTGGATTGTCGTGGCATGTGTTGTCATTATGACATTTATGTATGCACCAATTATCAATTTAGTATCACTGTATACAGTCCCAGTAACAGAAGAACTGGGCATTGGAAGATCGGAATTTATGACATACTATACAATTATGGCTTTAGTGGGGATGGTTTTCTGCCCGATTGCAGGAAAACTGATGAGAAAGATGGATATTCGTCTTTATTTAACGATATTTACAGTGCTTGGCACCCTTTCTTATATAGGCTTTTCCTTTGCTACAACGGCACTGCACTTTTATTTATACGCAGTGCTAATGGGGGCTGCTTTAGCTGGCGCCGCCCTGATTCCTACGCCGGTCTTAATTACCAATTGGTTTAACGAAAAACGCGGTTTATGTTTAGGAATTGCACTAGCAGGAAGTGGCCTTGGTGGTGTCATTTTGAGTCCAATCATTAACTGGCTTATTACGGATTACGGTTGGCGCAGTGCTTACTTTATTACTGGCATCACAATGCTCGTGTTAATCGTGCCTATTGCCATTTTTATTATTCGCTTTCAACCTGCCGATATCGGACTTGTTCCGTTAGGCGAAGTAAAAAATTTAAAACCTTCCGCAGAAATACTAGAGGGGCTTTCACAAAAAGAGGCATTTCGCTCACTATCATTTTGGGCTCTTTGTGCAGCGATCGTTGTCGGGGGTATTGTCGTGAATGGGATGATTATTAACCTCGCGCCATATTTAAAAGATATCGGTGGCACGCCGCAACACGCTGCCTTATTACTATCTTTAGGCTCCGCAATGGTGATCGTAGGGAAATTATTAATTGGTCGACTCTATGACAAATTAGGAACGATTACAACGCTAGTTATTATTTGCGCTTCAGGTTTAGTCAGCTTCCTATTTTTGATGAAAGGTAACCTATTAATACCAGGTATTTTGTATACAATATTTACTGGCTTTGGTGCAACGGCTGTTACCGTAACACCGGCTTACCTAACATCCTCACTCTATGGTGAAAAAGAATATAGTGCGAAATTTGGCATTGTCTCATTATTTTCAACATTAGGTGCTGCCCTTACACCAATCGTATCAGGAGCCATTTATAATATTAATCATTCATATGGCTTACTGCTTAATGTTTTAATTGGCCTTTCAATTGTGTTATTTGTATTGTTTATCATTGCCATTAAAACGAAACCTAAATCGATTGCCACTTCAGAGTCAATGGAATATAAATTAGAAAACTAAGTCTTATTTCACTAGAAATTTGCTTATACAACGTAAGCCGCAACCATCGCTGTTGCGGCTTACATTCGTCTGAGCAACTTTCCCATTTCTATAACGGAAAGCCATATTCTAAACTGCTTGGTATATTAAATAGCAAAGTGATCACTAGGCTGATTGTGAATAGTACCAAAATAGACTTCCATTGCAATGGAATATCATTCTTTTTCATTACTAACAATTGATTAATAAAATGCAAAAACATCACTAGTAACAACACTACAACAAACTGTAAGAAAAAATTCATCGTTGTCACCACCCTCTCTACAACTGAATAGTCTCTCTTTATATCGGACGTGGCGATGTCTTATCGACCATTCGATACAGAAATTTCCCAATCACAATTTGCTCTAAAATGAGAAGCTATGATAAACACTACCGCTTCGCGTAAAAGGGTGCGTCTTCTAATTAAGACACACCCTTTTTTCTAACTTCACTTTATATAGTAATTAATACTACTTAACATTTTGATAGCTTGTCACATCTTCATCTAACAAGAAGTTTGTGCCACGTTTTTTCAAAGCTGTAGCAAAGAATATTGCTGTAACAATAAATGCGGCTAAAATCCCAACAGCATTCGAGAATGCAACATCCTGTCCGAATCCCATATTTGGTTCATAAATAATATAGCTGAATACCATACTTGTCATAAATGAAGCTGGTATCGTTGCAATCCAGTGGTTTTTACGGTCCAAAAATAAATACATTGCGGCTACCCATAAGGCAATTACTGCTGTTACACCGTTTGCCCATGAGAAATAACGCCATAAAATATTAAAGTCCATTTTCGTTAATACATATGACATGACGAATAACGGAAATGCAACCCATAAACGACTAACAAATTTCGCTTGACCAAATTTGAAATAATCAGCAATAATCATACGAGCTGCACGAAACGCTGTATCACCGGATGTAATAGGCAGCACGATTACTCCTAAAACTGCTAAAGTTCCACCAATTGAACCAAGCATAAGAATAGATGCCTCGCTTACTACAGCTGCAGGTCCACCTGCTGCCATCATTTCATTTAAACCACCATATCCTCCAAATAGGCTCATTGCAGCAGCCGCCCAAATCATCGCAATAATTCCTTCAGTAATCATCATACCATAGAAAATTTTACGTCCTTCTTTTTCTCTTTTAGTTGTACGAGAAATGATTGGCGTTTGTGTCGCATGGAAACCTGATAATGCCCCGCATGTAATGGTAAAGAAAATTAATGGAAATATCGGTAAATTAGCAGGATGCATATTTTCAAATGTGAGCTCAGGAATTGGTGAACCCTTTACGATCATACTAATACCAATTCCAAATGCTGAAATCACTAGTAGCGCTCCAAAATAAGGATAGAATCGACCGATAATTTTATCCACTGGCAGTAAAGTTGCTAAAATATAATAAATAAAAATTACCGCTACAATAATACTTAACGCAATTTTGCCATCCATTAAATTATTTATTAACATTGCAGGTGATGAAACAAACACAGTACCAACGAGAAGGAGCAATAAAAGGGCAAAAATATTGACGACATGTTTCATTGCTTTTCCTAAAAACTTCGCTGCAAGCTCAGGTAAATGGGCTCCTTTATTACGAATCGAAATCATGCCTGTCAAATAATCATGAACAGCACCGGCAAATATACATCCAACTACTATCCATACAAATGCAACAGGGCCATATAAAGCACCGACAATAGGACCAAACACAGGCCCTGTACCTGCAATATTTAAGAGCTGAATTAATGAATTTTTAGGTGTAGACATTGGTACATAGTCTACACCATCTGCATTTACATAAGCTGGTGTAGGGCGCTCATCTTTAGGAATGAATACTTTTTCAACAAACTTCCCATAAGTAAAATAACCTACAATTAAAATCACTATACAAGTTATAAAAGTTATCATTAAAATTCCTCCTTATATAACATTTTTAGTATTTTAATAAGATTTTTTTATAAAAAAATAAACGACACCGAAAAAGCTACAACAATCGCTAAATTATTATCGTTATATGGGATGTGGCTAAAAAATCCCTCCTTTTTCACTAACTATATAATATGACCTGAACTAGAAAATTATTTCTAAACCTAATGCTAATAGAACATCCCCATCGTTCTTTCGTTTCTAAATGGGGAAATCGCTTTCCAAATAACCATTATCACCTATATTTAATTGAAGGCATGTTTACTGTCTCTCATTCTTATAAATTACTCGCTCCCTTTTAGACCATTCTATACAGAAATTTTCCAATCTCTATTCGCTGATGTGCCTAAATAATCATCTGCGTAATTCGATTCTATTTCTTGTTGTGGGAATTTCTTTAAATACCATTGTTTCATGAGCACATAGTAAATCATTGCCGATAGTGGGAAACCAACGAAATACATATAATCAATAAAAACGATAGCGAGTACACTACTAATGAGCCAAGCAAGCAAACCTGCCACATTTACACCTCTATGGAATGTAAATTGCCCGTCCTGGCTATACAAATCTTTGACATGTAAGCGGCGCTTGCGAAGGATGTAGTAATCACAAATCATAACACCTGCTACAGCCGACATAATGGCGCCGGAGTACCCTAAGAAACGGAATAACTGCTCTAAAATAATCCAAGGTTGAAACAATGTGCCGATAATCCCCGCTAATATGACACCCCATGTATAGGACAAATGAATGCGCGCGCCAGCATTGACAAACGTTAACGATGCTGGAATTAAATTAGACGCAGTATTCGTTGACCATTGCGCCAATATAACGAGCAATAAAATCATTACCATCACCCAACCTGTTGCTATTTGTTGCACGACTTCAATCGGATTCCAGTTGCCAGTGGCTAAAAAACTAACGGCACCAATAATACCGATAAAGGTTTGGACTGTTGGTAACGCCAATAAGTGAGGAATATAATTATTTTTATTGCGCCGGAACCAATTGCGCTCATTGACTGGTGCTTTTACGTAACGTGTAATATTCGGAATATCTACGGCAAGTAAAGACCAAAAGCCCATATTTGCCGCCATAATGAGCAACCATGTCGTTTCAGCTGAATTGCCTTCATACGTAAAAATATTTAACCCCTCTTCAGTAGCAATGCTCGATATTTTCACAAAAATCCAAATCGAAATTAAAATGATGGAAGGCGCGGCTATAACCGCAAATCGATCGATTGCTTTAATACCAATGGCCGTATTCGCGATTTGCACAGCTGCAAATACAACATACCAGACAAACCAAGAATCAAAGCCTGTTAAATCTGCTACGATATAGTTGATAGCTGTGGCCCCAAGATACGTTTGAATACCAAACCAAATACAAGCAACGATCCCCCTTAGTAACGACGGTATATGTACACCTACTGTGCCAAAAGGTGCTCTTAAATACGCCGCAAACGATAAACCATGTTCAATCCCAATATCCCCGGTTAAACTAGCAACGATGGCGATTAGTACATTCGCAATAAAAATAGCGCCTGCTAATTGCCAGAGTGTCATGGATTCAATACCATTAGCGCCAATTTGAAATGTGGCAATAATAACCGCCATCCCTACCCAAATATTAAAAAATCCTAGCCCTGTAATAATGCGATGCCTTCTTAAAGTGGGCACGATATCCTTGGTAATTAATGAGTTGCGTTTCATAAAACTCCCCCCTGATCAGAACTTTATTCGCTTGGATGAAAAACGGCTTGATTTAAATCTCTTAAGTAAGGTACTTCTCTTCGTTGTTGAATAACTCGTTGTAAATCAATTGTTGCGACGATGCATTCATCTTCCTGTACAGCTTCGACTAAAACTTTGCCTTGTGGATCAATAATTCTACTTTTCCCACCAAAATGGGTTGACTGTTTTTCAATTCCTGAACGATTAGCTGCAATAACGTAACAGCCATTTTCGATTGCTCTTGCTTTACTCGCAATATCCCAGACGTAGTAACGCTGTTCGCCAAATGCCGAAGGGTAGATTAAAACATTGGCCCCTTGTAATGTTAATATTCTTGCGCCTTCCGGAAACCCAATTTCATAGCAAATTTGTAAACCTATTTTCAAATCTTCTTGATGGATAATAGATAGTGCATCGCCTTTATTAAATCTAAGATTTTCTTGATCCCAAAGATGTGTTTTTCGATATTTGCCCAATATGCCATTTTCCGCTATAACAAAAGCGGTATCAAATATTGTGCCTTCTATTTCACCACGTTCTAAAATACAGCCAATAATCGTGACATCGTGTTGAGTCGCCAGACGCTGTAAAAACTCTGTCGTTTCCCCTGGAATCGTCTCCGCATATTGCCAATCTTGTTCTTCTACCCGATAACCTGTATTAAATAATTCGGGTAATACAATGAGTGTTGCCTGTTGTTCAAGTGCTTGTACTATTAATGTTTGCGCTTTTTGTAAATTACCTTCTTTATTGCCTAGTTCACAATTCATTTGTATAGCTGCTACTACATGCTTCAAAGTCATCACTCCCTTTTAGTAATGTTAAGATTGCTGGTATCCTTTAAAAATCCTCCTTTCTTATATAAAATTTCAAAGCAAAAATCGTGCCAACTTTTCATCGATTGACATAGTGTTCAAGACGCATTGATACTGCGAATTTTTTAAAGGCGGAAATGGCGATTTTGTCACGAAGTTATGCATTTTTGCATCGTAACAATGCAAATTCGGGTTTGTGCTGGTAGAATATCTTGAATCGCGGGTAAAACTCGGGGCATCGCGGGTAAAAGCTCCTGTATCGCTGATAAAACTCGCGATATCGCGGGTAGATGCTCCTATATCGCTGATAAAATTCGGCATATCGCCGATAAAAGCTCCTATATCGCTGATAAAACTCGGCATATCGCCGATAGATGCTCCTATATCGCTGATAAAATTCGTCGTATCGCCGATAGAAGCTCCTGTACCGCTGATAAAACTCGGCATATCGCCGATAGAAGCTCCTATATCGCTGATAAAACTCGGCATATCGCCGATAAAAGCTCCTAAATCGCTGATAAAACTTGGCGTATCGCCGATAGAATAACGGATAGCCTGCACTGAGCGGAAAGTGATCGACATAAGAGACACCATCAACACAACAAAAAAGCGTTAAATTGATCGCAGTCAATCTAACATTTTTTCGCTAACTATAAAATTCAATCTATAAACTTTAAAAATCTGTTATTCCATATATTTTCGTAAAAATTAATTGTCTCTTGCGCGGACATAAATGGGTTATTGAGCGTAGAAGTTGCTTTACGTACCATAAAGTTTTCGTACCCTAAGCCATGGGCGAATTTAATCGTTGCATCCATGCAATACTCTGTTTGCGCGCCGCAAAATTCAATACGCTGTACAGCTAATTCATCTAACATCGTTTTTAAGTTTGTTTTGTAAAATGAATTGGCATGTTCTTTTCTAACCAAATAGTCTTGCTCTTGCACATCTAAGTCGGCATGAATCGCCCAAAGTTCCTCTTCAGGTACGAGTTCTTCATCACAATGCTGCACAAAAATTATTGGTTTTTGCTGTGCTCGGTAGCTGGCAATTCGATTGTTTACTTTCGTAAGTAAACTTGGTAGTTCACCCAAATGCTCTGCACTGAAACATACGCCATTTTGTAAATCGATAACAATTAAAACATCTGCAATAGCTTTCATTATGTTGCCTCTTTCATATTTAATTTTTTTTAAAGGACGTTATTACATTTGCGCCAAACTCCTTCTTATTCGGCGTAAGTATTTACTCATTTTAAACGTCATTACCTGCCCATGACTCAACGTTTTCAAATTGGGCATGCGGACAGCGTTTTTTTAATTCTTCAATAAACCCCATTTTATTGTCCGGTAATATCTTGATACGGCCAAAGCTTGTAGATTCCACACATAGCTCAAGTCCTGTATCAGATGGTGTAATGCGATAGCCTGTAAATTTATCTGTTGTCGGCGCAACCTTTGTTATGGTGTGATAAGGAATGCGTCTTTTGAATGGTCCACCTTTGATTAATAAATACTCTTTATAGAAAATACATTGAATCGAAGTGCCGTGCCACCAAACAAAACTTCCAGCAACAAGAAAGAGAACAACAATTAGCAGTAAAATAGGTAATGGTAATTGTTTATACAAAGAAAGCAAAGGAATTGAACTCATAATGACAACGACTAAATAGAGACCGATTAACAAAACCATGTTTACCTTTGTGCGAAAAACCATTCGTCCCTCCCCTTTCTACTTCCATTATATAGCATGTTTATCGAATATTAAATTTCGCCATTTTCCTACTAATGGTAGATTGATTCACTTCTAATAATTTTGCCATATCCACAGTCGATCGACATGTTGCAAAAGCCATTTGCAATAATTCCTTTTCCGCATTTTCTACACATTTTTTTAAGGGCATGATGTGCTTTACGAGTACAGACTTCTCCATTTTATTTTCATTCAATGCCATTGCTAGCGTTTCGTTTGTTAGATAATCGGCGTCACTCATGACATAACATCGTTCAATGACGTTTTGTAATTCTCTAATATTGCCAGGCCAGTCGTACGTTGTTAACTTATCTACAAAGCTTGTATTGAATGACTTGGCTGTATAATATTTGTTATTTAAATTCGTTAAAAAATGACTTGCTAAAGGCAGTATATCTTCTTTGCGGTCACGTAACGGCGGTACATGAATGGGGATAACATTTAAGCGATAATATAAATCCTCTCTAAAATTTCCTTTTGTCACTTCTTCAGCAAGATTTCGATGGGTTGCTGCGATAAACCGAACATTAATAGGGATTGTTTTGGCGCTACCAATTCGCTGTAGCTTTTTTTCTTGGATGACGCGCAGTAATTTTATTTGGAGTGCAGGCGGCATATCGCCAATTTCATCTAACAACAACGTGCCGTTATGCGCTAGTTCAAATAAGCCCATTTTGCCCTCTCTATTTGCGCCAGTAAAGGCACCTTTTTCATAGCCAAACAACTCGGATTCTAGTAAATTTTCTGGAATCGCACTACAATTAATTTTTAAAAAAGGCTTCGTTTTACGTTCGCTCATGTCATGAATATAATTAGCGAAAACCTCTTTACCGACACCTGTCTCTCCTAAAATTAAGACGGTCGAATCTACTGCTGCCACTCGTTTAGCAAGCGCTACTACCGCTTCGAGTTGCTTACTTTGATAGATAAGCGGGCTTGTTGATTGGCTATCCTGTTGGCTCAGTTCATGTTGATAGTCATGAATTATACTTGTCAAACGTTGGATTTCTTGTTGTAAATTTTTGATATTTGTAATATCTCTAGAAGCATTAACTACACGTATAATTTCGCCTTGCTTATTTTTTATAGGCGTTCCGACAACTAACAGCCGTTTGTTATTTTTCGTTTGTTGGACCGTCGAAATTTTTGTTTTGTTTTCTAACACTAATCTTGTAATGGAAGGTTTATACACCCCTTCCCTTTCCAACTCTAAAACATTTTTCCCAATTAGCTGTTCTTCACTCACCCCCCATAGCTGTTTACAAGCAGCACGTACCCGTAATGTTTTCCCTTGATGGTCAGATACATAAAGAGCACCATAAGTAGAATCAAATATTGCCTTTAAATCTTCACTCTCATCTTTGGAGCGTTCATATTCATGTTGGTATGGCCATGTTAAATTGATCGAAACTAGTATGTAATTTTTATTGTTGTCTACAATTCTTGAAAAGAAATATTGATAGCTTTTGCCGGCGCAAATAATCATTTTCATGAAAGGAATATCAGTCGTCATTGCTTTTCTTAAAAGCGGGAATAATTTCTTATGATTGATCATTTGTCGATTAAATTGAATGGCTTGTTGTGCTTTGGTATTTAGCATTTTAATAGAAAAATTTTCGTCGTACATAATGGATGCCAATGGCAGCTTCTCAATCGTTTCGGCAGAAATTTTTATATTTCCTAGCATAGTACCTCTCCATTCTTTAATTTTTTCAGCATTATAACATAAGCCCTATGCATTCGTGCATATTTTCTAAATTTTTTAAAAAATATATTACAAGCTTTCTATTTTTCGTTAGACTAATGATAAAAATTTATAAAGGGATGAATAGAAGATGCAAAAAGAGATTTTAGTTGCCTATGGTATTGACGTAGATGCTGTTGCAGGTTGGTTAGGGTCTTACGGTGGGGAAGATTCCCCTGATGATATTTCACGTGGTTTGTTTGCTGGGGAAGTCGGTACGCCAAGACTGTTAGATTTATTCGATAAACATAACATTAAAACGACTTGGTTTATTCCTGGCCATTCCATTGAAACGTTCCCAAGGGAAATGAAAGATGTTTTTGAACGAGGGCATGAAATTGGCGCACATGGCTACTCCCATGAAAATCCTATTGCCATGACACCGAAACAAGAAGAACAAGTATTACTTAAATCGATTCAACTTATTGAAGAATTAACAGGAAAAAAACCGACCGGCTATGTGGCGCCTTGGTGGGAATTTTCCAATGTAACGAATGAATTATTAATTAAGCATGGCATACAATACGATCACAGTTTAATGCACAACGATTTTACACCTTATTATGTACGTGTCGGGGATAAATGGACAAAAATTGACTATAGTAAACAAGCAGAAGAATGGATGAAGCCGTTACAACGAGGCGAAGAAACCGATTTAATTGAAATTCCCGCTAACTGGTATTTGGATGATTTACCGCCGATGATGTTTATTAAAAAATCACCAAATAGTCATGGCTTTGTGAATCCGCGCGATATCGAACAAATGTGGAAAGATCAATTCGATTGGGTTTACGAAAATATGGATTATGCAGTCTTTACGATGACCATCCATCCCGATGTTAGTGGACGTCCGCAAGTGCTCCAAATGCATCATCGCCTTATCACTTATATTAATTCCCACGAGCATGTTCGATGGGTTACATTTCATGAGATTGCAAACGATTTCGCAAATCGTTATCCGCGCACATAAGGAGCAAGTTTATGTGTATTTTTTGCGGTGATTTTATTGCCAATGTACATTGGACGGACTTTAAAAATGATGCTACATCAGAAGTTATCGTCGGCGATTTACAACGTGTTCGACAGCAAGCGAGAATAGAGCGCGTTCATTTCATCAATAAAATTTTAGTGTTCTATCAGTTAAAACTAACGGATTGGAATGGCAGCAAATTTATTCTTAGCGATTTAAAAGGCACGACGTCCATCGTACATGATTTAGGTGCGTTATGGGCGGAAGTCGAAAAACGGATTGGCTATGCGATCGACCCACTGAGCACTACCTTAATGGACAAAGTTGAATTGAGTGATAATAGATGAAAGCAGCAAAAAAACCCGTGACAATTATGACTGGTAGTTTAGGGAGCGGTAAAACAACATTGCTACAAAACTTATTAACACATCATCAGCTGAAGGAAAATATCGCCGTGATCGTTAATGAGTTCGGCAAAGTCGGCTTAGACCATTATTTACTAAGACAAGCAGAAGAAAAAACGACATTGCTTCAAGGAGGTTGTATTTGTTGTCAGTCTCGAGAAGATTTAGCGGAAGAACTGCAAAATTACTTATTTCGCTATGAACAAGGGGATATTGCGTTTGATCGTATTATTATTGAAACAACGGGCTTAGCAGATCCCGCTCCGATTTTATTTACAATCATGACACATCCTATTTTACAGCACCACTTTGTCGTTGATGGGATCATTACGACCGTCGATGCAAAAAATGGAGCAATGCAAATGCGCAATCACGAAACAACCGTAAAGCAAATCTCGGCAGCGGATACCGTTGCACTAACAAAAATCGATTTAGTAACGAAGGAAGAACTGGCGTTTATTCGTGCTGAAATCATAAAAATTAACCCAAGCTGTACAATACTTCATGTGGAAAATGGCAATGTAGAGCCATCAATTTTACATGTCGCAAGAAAATACTCTAGCAATGTTCTACCTGGTAACAATGAGCTAGCACCCCATACAATCCAATCGCACATTCAATCGATTTCTTTTGCTTTTTTACAACCTTTAAATTGGAATAGTTTTGGTGTATGGCTGAGCTTATTGCTCTATGCAAGAGGCGAAAATATTCTGCGCGTCAAAGGACTGCTCGATGTCGGTGAAGCGGGGCCCATTATCTTAAATGGCGTACAGCATATTATTCACCCACCTATCCATTTACATGAATGGCCAGATCATACGCAAGTTTCACATATTGTATTCATTATGAAGGATATTCCTACTGAGTTATTGAAGCAATCATTATTATCCTTTCAAACATTTCTCGGCACAAAAGTCGATTTACTGCATGTTCATACCATCTAGGTAATATCGGTCTTTATAAAACAACGTGTTTAGATGAATCCGTTTAGTTTGCCCTTCGTCTAAACACGTTTTTCAACGCAAAAAGCAACCGGTTTACAAAACCAGTTGCTCCTTAAAAACTCCAATTATTTTTGGAATTTATTCATTTGAGTCATCATTTGGCGTACTTGCTTTTCAGACGGCGTACGACCCATTTGTGCCATCATCATTCGAATCATTTGTTCGTTAATTGGTGGGTTTTCTTTTAAATATTTCATCATAGCTTGACGTGCAAAATAGAAACCAAGTGCTGCGCCAGCTGCTAATGCGATAATTACAACAATAATCCAGCCCCATGTAGGCATACAACCAACCTCCTCCACTACAATATACCGAGAAAAAAACTCTCCACGCTCCATTATACACCAAATACTAGCGTGTTACTATATATTATAGTGAAAATTCCTAGTGCATTGTATACTTCATCGGCTTCAGCCAACCACACTCATTATCTTGTTTATTAAAAGCGATAAATCGCTCACTCATTTTTGCTAGCATTTGGAATAAATCCAAATCAAGCATGCGCGAGCCTTCACAATAGACACAGATTTTGCGCTCTACTAAATAAATCGCCATCTTGCCTTTTATCGGATGTTCTAAAAATAAAGCATTACGTGCTCTTTCTAAATGGGCATATTTAGAATCTAGCTGTGCCTCTAACATGGTAGCAATTTCGTCGAAGCGAACAGTTTCACATATATACGCGAGTTCTTTTAAGGATTTCTCATTGGCATCTTCACAGCCCTGCATCATTTCTAATAACTTACGCTCTCTGCCGAAAATAAACGTTAAATGCTCTTCTTTTATTTTATATATGGAATAGGTTCTCACCAGAAATCCCCCTTCGCTCAGTTTCTTTAACGTTAGTATAGCGGATTAGAAGTTGTTAATTTGTCAAACGAAGGAGGCGACCATCTTCTATTTTTGTCGAAAACCTTCTAGTTTCAGCTGATAACAAAAAGCTCAGCCTCAAGACCTAGAGGAAAATCCATTTCCAGTCCGTTTTAGATGCTCTTTCAAACAGGTAACATAAAGGTACAAACGAAAGGAGCTAAAAATATGAAAAAATTTCTGTTATTCACTGGTGGTATTATTGCAGCATGTGTCGCACTTGCATTAATCGGGCCTATTACGGGCCTATTATTTTCAGGTGTACTTGTTGCACTAGGAATGCACTTCTACATGAAAAGTAAATCAACATTCGGCAAAATTATTTGGTTTACTGTTGGTGTAATCGGTGTACTTTCTGCTGTCTCTAATATTCCAGCAATGATTGGTCTTGCAGCAATCGCCATTATTTATGTCATTTATAAAAAATGGAATGGCGAAGATGTAAAAATTCCGACAGTGGAAGCGAAAGAAGAAGATCCGTTTACAAACTTCGAAAAAGAATGGTCAAATTTAACAAAATAAAAGGAGCGAATAAAAGATGAACTTATTACAACGTTTTAGATATACAATTGAGGCAGATTTACATCAGTTATTTGATAAAAAGGAACAAAAAAATCCTATCGCTATGTTAAACCAATACATTCGCGAGGCGGAAAAGCAAACAGAACAAACGGGGAAATTATTAGAACGCCAAGGTAAGCTTAAAGAAAAAATGGAACTTGAGCTTAAACAAAATGCTGAATTATTAACAAAACGTGAAGCGCAACTGCAATTAGCGATGGCAAGCGGTGAACAAGACTTAATCGATTTCGCCTCTGACGAAGTAGCAGCTTATACAGCTCGTAACCTTACATTACAAGCAAGCATCGAGGCAAGCACACGTGAATACTTCGAGCTTGAACGTAAATTTGAAACAATGAAGCACAAAATTAAAGATATGAAAGTTCGCCAATTACAACTAATGGGCAAAGAAAATGTGACGCGTGCGCACCATCAAATGGACGGCATGCTTGCCAACAACAACAAAGCCAACTTCGAGGATTTAGAATCTTATATCGATAAGCTTGCTCATCGTATCGACAAAGATCACGAAATCACAACTTTTGAGGCACGTCTAGCTGCACTAGAAAAAAATACTACTGAAGCTACTTCGCCCCTACTCATTGAAAAGAAATAACATGGTATAATGGAAAGAAATAAGGGATGCCTCATTTATTGAAGCATCCCATTTCTTTGAATATAGGGGGAATAAAAAGAGATAAAGGATAATGATAAATGACAAAGAATAAAAAAAGGAAACGGTTTAATCTATTGATTACTATATGTATTTTTACTTTTCTTATACTTATGTTTTTGACTATCGTATTGTTAGGTTATCGTTTTATCGCACAACAGCACATTCAACAAAAAAGTAGTGAACTAATTGACAATGGTGGGATTAGCGAGCTAAAAGAATTAAATGTCAATGGAGACAGACAGTTTCTATTAGTTGAAGGCCAAGACAAAAACAAACCATTTTGTTTATTTTTACATGGTGGGCCGGGTTCGCCGTTCCCATATGGCGTCAGCGCACGAACATTATATCCGGAAATAACCGATAACTGTGTAGCTGTGTATTATGATCAAAGAGGTTCAGGAAAAAGTTTTAACAAAGAGTTATCGCTTACAACCATGAACTTACGTCAATTCACAGATGATGCCAATGTTATCGTTGATTATATTAGAGAAACGTATCAGCAAGAGAAAATCTTCGTTATTGGTCAATCATTTGGTACAGTGATTGGCACTCAATTAGTCGCAAAGTATCCAGAAAAATTTTACGCCTACATGGGCATATCTCAACTAACGAGTAGTAGTAAAGGGCAAGAACTTGGTTATAATTGGTTAAAGGATGAAGCCATTGCTAATGATGATAGGAAAACACTCCGACTATTAAAGAAGTTAGGAAAAGGACCCTATCTAGCAGAGGATGAAGATCAATTTAGTAATCTTATTAATCAATATAAGGGTATGAATTATTTTGATGAGACAATTAAAAAAGTGAATGTTTTTAGTTTAATAAAAGGTGCGTTTACTTCTCCAGATTACTCTATACAGGATTTATATAAGGCATTTATTTCAGGGCCACAATTTAGCCTGATCAAAAGCACCGAACTGAAAAAGGAAATTATTGAGACGGATTTTTTTAATTCTGTAAAGCGGATTGATGTCCCTGTTTATTTTATTCAAGGGAAATACGATAAACAGACAAATTATGAATTAGCCAAACAATACTATGAATTTCTAGATGCACCAAATGGTAAACAATTTATCACGTTAGAGCACTCTGCCCATTATCCAAATGCACTTGATGCGGAGATCATACCTCAAACGATTAAGTTGATGGTAGAAGCTCGTTATTAATTTAGTAGAAAGAAGGGTGACCCTCTTGCAAAACTTTACAACGAACAAACTTACATTTTGGGTGCTATGCTTCTTTTTACTCGTTTTTGTAGAGCTCACAATTTTCAATAATGGTGGCGCTTTTTGTTTACTTATAGGCGCTGTCCTGCTTTATTTAAGCTTTTCAAAAAATAAACGATTTTTAAAATGGTCAGGCATTTTCTTTATTGCCATCTCCCTCTTTACGATGTGGAGTTTGCGCTTCTTTATCGTACTATTGCTCTTATACATGCTCTATCAATACTTACAACGAGAAAATGAACCGAAAATCGTGACAGTAGAATTCGACAAGCTATTCGCAACGAAAAATGAGCTTTTCGGCACCATTCCTGCTCCTGAAGACGCCTATAAATGGCAAGATGTGCAAATTCAACGTCTTGCGGGTGATATTACGATTGATACGACTCAAACGATTTTACCTGCTGGCCCAAGTCTTATTACGATTCGACAAGGCATTGGCAAAGTGCAAATTTATGTTCCTTACGAAATTCCGTTTCGTTTACATTACACAACGTTATTCGGCGAATTTACTTGTCTGCAAGGTGGGCCCCAACGACTACTGAATGAAAGTATCGTCGTGTCCGTTGGTAACCCGGAAGATGCCAAACGTACCCTCATCATTCATGTTGCTACTTGGCTAGGAGATTTGGAGGTGTTACGTAAATGATTGCCTATCTATCAAGAGTATTTACGTTATTTTTCATATTCATTGGTGCAGCATTCGGCCTGCTGTTTGCTGTCTGGGGCCAACCTACTGAAAAGACTTGGCAACCTTTATGGCAACAAAACTATGACAATATCCCATTAGGCGGCGTTATACTAATTAGTCTATTTGCGCTTAGTTTATTCATTGCCAGTTGGATTAGTATGACTGCTCGCGCAAGAGAGGCGCAGGCTACCCACTTTGTAAAAGAATTAATTGAGCCTGATTTCGTCCTACCTAAAAAGCAAGCATTACCGAAACCATTAAAAAAAGCACTTGTACAAACGAGCGAGTTAATTGATACACAACGAAAAAGCTTGCAGCGCCTTTCCAATGAACGGGCTGAAGCAAATGATAAAGTCATTCAAGAGCGCATCATTGCCGAGCGTCAACGTCTGGCACGTGAGCTCCATGACTCGGTTTCACAGCAATTATTTGCCGCTTCGATGCTACTTTCAGCCTTAACAGAAAGCGATGAAAATGCGAAAAGTTTAAAACAAGTCGAAAAAATTGTTCAGCAGGCTCAGCTGGAAATGCGTGCATTACTATTGCATTTACGTCCTGTGGCATTGCACAATAAAACACTTGCACAAGGCTTAGAGGAATTGATTATCGAGCTACAACAAAAAGTTTATTTTCATATTGAATATGAGCTAGAAGAAATGTCTTTAACAAAGGCAGAGGAAGACCATTTATTCCGTATTGCGCAGGAAGCTTTATCGAATACGTTGCGCCATTCCAAAGCAACAGAGGTGGAACTCCTTCTCGTTGCCCGAGACGATTTAGCGATATTACGTATTCAAGATAATGGTCTTGGCTTTGATGTAGAAGCGGATAAATCGACCTCTTATGGTTTACAAAATATTGCCGAGCGCGCGGTGGAAATTGGTTGTAAGTATAAAATTGTGTCAGTACCTGGAGAAGGTACGATTGTAGAAGTAAAAGTTCCACTACAAAAGGAGGTTGTTGAAGTTGATCCAAGTATTAATAGTGGATGACCACGAGATGGTACGAATTGGCGTATCTGCCTACTTGTCAGCACAGCCTGATATTACCGTTGTCGGGGAAGCGGAAAATGGCGCGGAGGCTGTTGAACGTGCCCTCGCCCTTCGCCCCGATATTATTTTGATGGACAATGTTATGCCTGTCATGACTGGAGCAGAAGCGACCGTGAAAATATTAGAAGCGTGGCCTGAGGCGAAAATCATGATGGTTACAAGCTTTTTAGATGATGACAAAGTTTATCCTGCCCTAGAGGCTGGTGCGATTAGCTATATTTTAAAAACGTCTAACGCCAAACAAATTGCCGATGCCATTCGTAAAACAATGGGCGGTGAAACCGTTCTAGAACCAGAAGTCACGTCTAAAATGATGCACCGTATGCGCTACGGGACGAATACACCACTTTACGAGCAATTAACTGAGCGTGAAATGGAAGTATTATTACTAATGGCAAAAGGCAAAGCCAATCAAGAAATCGCCGATGACTTATACATCGCCCTAAAAACTGTAAAAACCCATGTCAGCAATATTTTAGCAAAACTAGGCGTCCAAGATCGCACACAGGCAGTAGTCTACGCCTTTCAAAATGGTCTAGCGAAGTAATCTTCTTTAAGTAGCAAAGTTAGTGGCGATTCACCGGGGGTTTGTGGCGATTTGCTGAAGTTTCGTGGCGGTTCGCCGAGGGATAGTGGCGATTCACCGTAGTTTCGTGGCGATTCGCCATGTTTTAATGGCGATTCACCTTGTTCTATCAGCGATTTACCTTGTTCTATCAGCGATTCACCTCGTTCTATCAGCGATTTACCTCGTTCTATCAGCGATTTACCTCGTTCTATCAGCGATTTACCTCGTTCTATCAGCGATTTACCTCGTTCTATCAGCGATTTACCTCGTTCTATCAGCGATTTACCTCGTTCTATCAGCGATTTACCTCGTTCTATCAGCGATTTACCATCTACTATTATCGAAAAGAACAAAAAATCCGCATCGCTCAATAAGAGCGTTGCGGTCTAAATGTCGCCGTTTATAAATATATTTGTTAATTATTTGTTTGTTTTATTCTATCTAATAAAGCAAATAAACTCCAGTAACCATTTATTAAATCCTCATTTGTATCTCCATTCAAAGCAACGCCAAAAGTAGTACCTTTATAATAACCGATAAAATAATCTTGAGCATGATTTTCAAATGTATTTTCGTAAGTGTGGTTAGGTATTATAAAAGCTGAAATAGCTTTGTCAGACTGAACAAATACTATAGGTATAGAAGAATTTAAATAAAATTGAGTATATTGTTCATCGGAAGCTTCTTGTAAATAATTTTTAGTAATCATAATAGCATCAAAAGACATTTCATTTTTTTTATGTAAATCTTGCAAAGTTATTTTTTTGAATTTTATATTTTTTTCTTTAATTAATGTAGGTATTTCTCCTACAAGCCCAATTTCTATATTGTTTATTTCAGGTTTTTTAACGATATTTACTTCTTCTTTATTTGAACATCCAACTAATAAGAATAAAAAAAGTAAGAGAGAAAAAAGATTTTTAATCATTTAAAATCACCTTTTACATTTTTTTATGCTTTATGATAAAATTCCTTTTAATAATATTATCATATTGAAAAGATTGAGAATAAGAAAAAAATATTGATATCGCTTTTGATTTTAGTTCTACTATTCCTTTGTGCCGCGAAAATACGCTCAATGATTTCTTTGACCTTCGTATAGATTTGTTAAATGTCATAAAAATATTTTACGTTTATGGCGATTCGAGTACTTATAGTGGCGAATGACCACCAACTATCTAAAGGGTAACTGAAACATTAGGATTCAGCTATCCTTTTGCTTCTTAAATGACCCATCTATTAGAATAATAAATCACGAACAACTTGTGCAATTAATATAAGGAAGATGGCAGGCATAGTGATTTGAAGCCATTTCGTTTGAATATACGGCACCAACTTCATGCCTAAGTGAGATCCCAAAATCGAACCAACCGTAACCGGAATAGCAATGCCCCATTGAACAATGCCAAAAAGAAAATAAAAAACAAATGCACTCATACAACTAGAAAACATCACAAAACGTGTTAATTCAACAGCCTTTTGATAGCTATAGTGCTTCTTCAAAAAATATAGACTATTCATCAATGCAGACCCCGGTCCAAAACCACCATCATATATACCGATGAAAAATGGTGTAATAAACAATGGCTTATGTTCCCGATCACCTACTACTTCCATCCCTAACTTTCTATTATGTTTGAGTACCATAAAAAAGGAAAAAACAAGAATAAAACAGGCCACCATATTCATGGTTTGTTCGGACAAACGTGTTGCTAAAAATGCACCTGATATACCCCCGAAACTTGCCATCATCATAAACGGCACCATCTTTTTTAGGGCTATTTCCTTTCTACATAATAATGTAATGACATTTGTAAACGAAGAAATACCTGTTGCAAACTTATTCACTGCTACTGTTGCATGAATAGGTACACCTACTAATAACATGGCTGGGAGTAAGACAAAGCCTGCTGCCCCAAACATAACACCAATCATCGCTGCTATTACGCCGATAAAACATAATAGCAGTCCATCTACTGAAAACCATTCATTTACTAGAATAGCCAATTCACTCACCTCCCTTTCTAAATTACTGTTATAATTTACATAAAACAAATATATAATTTTTTCCTATTCATAAAAAATTTTTATAATATGGTGATAACTATGAACTTACATGCACTAAGAATTTTTACAAAAGTTGCAGATTTAGGGAGTATAACAGCTGCAGCAAATGACTTACTGTTAAGTCAACCTGCTGTGACGATTCAAATTCGCAATTTAGAAAAAGAGTTGGGTTTGAAACTAACGGAAAGTAAAGGACGCGGCATTCAATTAACAGAAGAAGGGCGCTTTGTTTATGAACAAGGACTACGCTTATTTCACTTGGAAGCACAAATTGAGGATAAGCTTAAACTATTTGTCGCCAAATAAGAAAAAATTCATATTGCAACCTCGTACATTCCAATTAATTATGTCCTACCTGAATACATCGCTAATTACAAACTAATGAATCCGAATGTAGAATTTTTCGTATCACTTGGAAATGTAAAATCAGTTGAAGATAAAGTTCGCCATTACGAAGCTGATTTCGGATTTGTTGTTCAAAGTAATATTGGGCATGAAGAGCTATATTTTGAAAAGTTAATGGAGGTCGAATTTGTATTTGTTGCACATCCATCACATCTATTAGCAAATCAAGTTGTCTCATTAAGTGCGTTATCCCAAGAAGAATTAATTTATCGTGAAAAAGGAAGTTCAACACGCGATTTATTAGAAGCTATTTTTTATGCACAAAATAGTCCTTTGCCTAAGATAGGCCTACAGATGCAAGGTTTATTTGAATCGTTAAAGGCTGTAGAAGCTGGCTATGGTATTGTCCTCGCCCCACTTCTTAGCGTAACAAACAGCATAGAAACGAATAGATTGGCCCCTATCTTTATAAAAAATGTAGAGATTAAACAAAGTTTATTTATTTGTACTAGAAAAAGCGAATTGACAAACCCGAAATTTGTAAGTTATTTACAAGAACATTTTATATTGAAATAACAATAGCTGCTAGGACGTTAAATTTCTTAAAAACAGATTAGCTATATGTACAATCATTTTTAGGACAAAAAAAGTACACCACTATATAAGTGATGTACTTTTTGTTTAGTTACAGTATAACGGTATTTTAACGCTAAATCTTATAGTGCTTTCACTTTCGCTACAACATTTTCTACAGTGAAGCCGTATTTTTCCATAACGATTTCGCCTGGTGCTGAAGCGCCGAACTTGTCGATTGCAAGAACGTCTCCTTCAAAGCCAGTGTATTTGTGCCAACCGAATGATGCGCCCATTTCGATTGCTAAACGTTTCGTTACAGCTTTTGGAAGAACAGATTCTTTATAAGCTGCATCTTGTTTTTCAAAGCGATCCATTGATGGCATAGATACGACTGCTACATCAATATCTTCAGCTTTTAATGCTTTTTGTGCTTCGATCGCCAGTGAAACTTCAGAACCTGTTGCAATTAAAATAGCATCTGCTACTTCTTTTGAAGCAGGTGATACAGTGTAAGCTCCTTTTGTCACACCTTCGCGAACTGTTTCGATTGACGCGTCAAGCACTGGTAAGTTTTGACGAGATAATACTAATACAGTTGGTGTTTTTTCAGATGATACAGCAAGTTCCCATGCAACGGCTGATTCGTTCGCATCTGCTGGACGAACAACAGAAAGGTTTGGCATTGCACGTAATGAAGCTAAATGTTCGATTGGTTCATGTGTTGGACCATCTTCCCCTACAGCAATGGAGTCATGTGTGAATACATATGTCACAGGAAGACCCATTAATGCAGAAAGACGTACAGCAGGACGAACGTAATCAGAGAATACGAAGAATGTTCCGCCAAAGACGTTTAGACCGCCGTGAAGAGCCATCCCGTTCATAGCAGCGCCCATTGCGAATTCACGTACACCAAACCAAATATTGCGACCAGCATAATCGTCTGCTGAGAAGTCGCCTGCACCCTTCATCGTCGTTTTATTTGAACCAGCAAGGTCAGCTGAACCGCCGAAGAATGATGGAGTTTTCTTTGCAATGGCGTTGATTGCCTCACCTGAAGATGAACGTGTTGCGACAGATTTACCTGCTTCATATACTGGCAATTCTGCTGCGAAATCTGCTGGTAGCTTACCATTCATCGCATCTTCGAATTGAGCTGCTAATTCAGGGAACTCTGCTTTGTAAGCTTCAAATTTTGCATTCCAAGCTGCTTCTGGCTGTGCACCTTGTACTTCAGCTGCTGCATTGAATGTATCATATACTTCAGCAGGAATTTGGAATGGCTCATGTGCCCATTCATACGCTGCTTTTGTTAATACAACCTCATCCGTACCTAGTGGCGCACCGTGTGAATCTGCTTTACCTGATTTATTTGGAGAACCAAATCCGATGACAGTTTTCACTTCAATTAAAGTTGGCTTGCCAGTAGATTTTTTTGCTTCTTCGATTGCTTGGTTAACAGCTTCTACATCTGTACCGTCAGCAACTTTTAAATAGTTCCAGCCATATGACTCGAAACGTTTTTGTACGTTTTCAGAGAATGATTTTTCTAAATCACCATCTAAAGAAATATCGTTTGAATCGTATAATACGATTAATTTTTCAAGTTTTAAGTGGCCTGCTAATGAGATGGCTTCAGCTGCAACGCCTTCCATTAAGTCGCCGTCGCCGCAAAGCGCAAATGTATAATGATCGACAATATCATGTCCTGGTTTATTGTAAGTAGCAGCTAAATGACGCTCTGCCATTGCCATACCAACTGACATGGCAATCCCTTGACCAAGTGGACCTGTAGTTGCCTCAACCCCAACAGTATGACCGTATTCTGGATGACCTGGAGTTAATGAATCCCATTGACGGAAGTTTTGGATTTCTTCCATTGGTAGGCCGTAACCGCCAAGGTGAAGTAGGCTATATAAAAGCATAGAGCCGTGACCTGCTGAAAGTACGAAACGATCGCGGTTATACCACTTTGGATTAGCCGGATTGTGGCGAAGTTGTTTTGTCCAAAGCGTATAAGCCATTGGCGCTGCCCCCATTGGTAAGCCTGGGTGACCTGAATTTGCTTTTTCAATTGCATCGATTGACAATGTTCGGATAGCATTAATCGCTAGTTGATCCGCATGTTGAGTCATTTTGTTGTGACATCCTTTCTCGTCCTATATATTGTTCTACTACAGTTTAGTCAACATTGTCTTAGAAAACAATGCTTTTGTTATACTATTTGCGATTTATGACATACTTTATCATCATTCTGTAACTTGCTTTTTAAAATGAAAGTACCGAATGACGAATACTATACAGCTATAACAATATAAAACCTACTTGTTTTAGCATTGTATTAATTGTGACATATTAATTTAAAAATTTATTTTTTTTCGCTTGTTTTACCTTTTCAGGTGTAACGTCATTACCTTCTTCATCGACAACTTTCACATTTTCAATTGTATCGCGCATTGTAGCTCTAAACGTATCTAAATATTCTTTGCGAAGAGAAGTACGCTCTTTCGCTTCTTCCTCCGTTAAATTGCCTGCTTTTGCTTTTGCTGCTAATTCATTAATTCGTTTAATTTTTTCTTTTGATAACATTGTGACACACCTTTCAATACCTTTATTACTTCAGTATGCAAAGTATAGCATGCTTTCCCTTAAAATGCAGTTATACCAACCCTTAATAACACATGTTAGCCATCATTTACATGACTTCCAGATGTTAGTGCTGTATAACTAATAATAACAGAAATGATTTGGAGGAATAAGGTGAATATTACAACACAACGACTATTGATTCGCAAATTTGAAGTACAAGACTTTCAGGCTGTCTATAGCTATATGTCCAATGTGACCGTGATGCACTATATGCCAGAGGGCGTTTGTACTGAACAGCAAGTCCAAACATTTATAACAGAAAATAGCGGCGAGCAAGCCAAACATTTTGCTATTGTTTTACGCGAAGAGCCCCAAGTCATTGGTCATCTAGTATTCCACCAATACTTCGGCGACCATACATATGAAATTGGCTGGGTGTTACATCCTTCGTATTATCGTAAAGGCTATGCATCAGAAGCAGCACATGCCCTTTTAGATTATGGCTTCACGGAAATGAAGCTTCATCGAATTATTGCCACATGCCAACCTGAAAATATTGCTTCCTATCGGGTTATGGAAAAAATCGGTATGCGACGTGAAGGATATTTTAAAAAATGTATCCCGCATGGGGACGCTTGGTGGGATGAATACTATTACGCTATTTTGCAGGAAGAATGGCGAGAAAAAAAGATTAGCAGTGCAAATTAATTGCCTGCTAATCTTTCTTGGTGTTCTTGATAGCGCCTATGTACTGTTGCTTTACTCACATCAAAGCCAAGGCCTCTCAATGTAATTGCTATTTCTTCAAATGTAAAGCCCCGATTGCGCAGCTTCACAATTTCTTCGATTGGCACTTCTTTTCGTTCCTGACCGTTCGGATTGCCGCGATTGGACAAGTTTTGTTCAGGACGATAGCCATTTTCTACTGCACGACGCATACCGCGACGAATTTTGGCATTATGGATTTTACGTTGATATTCTTCAACAATGGCTAATATTTCAAGCAACATTGTATCCATTTCATTTAATTGTAAAGGCCCTGCATCACGCATAGAAAAAACATCTGTCTCTGTTTTTTGCAATAAATGGAGTACAGCCATTCGTGCATTACCACGTCCTAAACGTGTTTCATCCTGCACAAATAAGGCTTGTATGTCTTTTTCTTTAATGAAATCTAGCATTTCAAGCAATCCTTCGCGTTCTACATCATAGCCGCTATGCTTATCTTGAAAAATACATTTCACTTCATAGTTTTGTTCTTTCGCATAGCGTAGCAATTCCTCTTGCTGTCGCTCCAACGAAGAACTTTGTGTTTCTTTGTCGGTACTAACACGGCAGTAAATAACAGCCGTTCGTTGTTTAGTCATCATTTTTCACTTCTCGCAATTTCAATTGAATTGGTGGGTAACGCTTTGTCCCCCACGACTGGTATAACAAGTGATTTTCCAGCAACTATTTTCACGCTATGTAATTCGTTCTCGGCTTTCACAAGCTTTATCCAGTCATCCGTACCCATTTTACCACGGTATTGTTCGGCTAACGACCATAAGCTATCGCCATGTTCGATATAAATTTCAGTGTAAGTAATGTCTCCAGGATCAGTAATAATAAGGTAACCTGCAAAAAGTAAAAATGCGCCTAATAAAATAGAAATATGTGTATTTTTTTTAAACCAATTCATTCATCTTTTCCCCTTTTCAGAATGTTTGTTCGGAATGTATGTTCTTATAATAAAACGAACAAATGTTTTTGTCAAACACTTTTCGAACCTATGTTTGCATAAGTGTTCGCATTCTGCTATACTATCAAATAAGAAGAATGATCTAAAAAAAAGAGGTGAGCAATCATGAAAAAAGTTTCGAAAAGACAAGAGGACATACTAGCGTTTATTAAAGAAGAAGTACGCGCAAAAGGGTATCCACCATCTGTACGTGAGATTGGTGAAGCAGTTGGACTTGCATCAAGCTCAACCGTTCATGGCCATTTAGCTCGTTTAGAACAAAAGGGCTATATTCGTCGAGATCCTACTAAACCACGTGCTATTGAAATTTTAGAGCCTGAAGATTCGATTCAAAAGCAAAGCGTTATCCATGTTCCACTCGTTGGGAAGGTAACAGCTGGTTCACCGATTACCGCGATTGAAAATATCGATGAATATTTTCCTTTACCGGATATTTACGGCACAAGTGAAGATCAACTATTTATGTTAGAAATCATGGGAGAATCGATGATTGAAGCAGGTATTTTTGATGGGGATCTCGTGATCGTCAAACAAAAAGCAACTGCTGATAACGGAGATATTGTCGTTGCCATGACGGAAGAAGATGAAGCCACTGTTAAACGTTTCTTCAAGGAAAAAAATCATTTCCGCTTACAACCAGAAAACGCTACAATGGAACCGATTATTGTAGACCAAGTTTCGATTTTAGGACAGGTAGTTGGCTTATATCGCCGTGTACATTAATGCATTCTCATACTTATACAAACAACAAAGAGAAGCATAATTATGCTTCTCTTTTATATTTCAAGCTCGCATTGACGAAGGCTGTAAAAATTTTCTGTGCAGCTAGATCTCCTACAATTGCTTGTTCCTCTGGATGCCATTGAACTGCTAGACAAAATGGGAATTCCTCATGAACAACCGCCTCAATTAAACCGTCACTCGATTTTGCTGCAACCATGAACTTTTCTGCCAAAACATTGACAGCTTGATGATGAAAGGAATTCACTGCAATTTTTTCTTCCTCCACAATCGTTTTTAGCAACGAATCTGTTATTTGCACATAATGTGTAGCAACACCACGAGCCGCTTGTTGTGAATGTTTTAACAGCCTACTACTATGGTATTCGCTATCAATATCTTGGTATAAAGTTCCCCCTAACGCCACATTGAGCATTTGCATACCACGACAGATACCAAAAATCGGCATATGCCTTGCAATCGCCGCATGTATTAGCGCAAGTTCCACTTTATCTCGTTCAGGGTGAATCTGTCCTAGTTTCGGTAATGGCTCTGCACCAAATTCAAATGGATGAACATCATGTCCACCAGATAATAATAAGCCGTCTGTCAGCGATAAAACCTGTGCTGCATCTTCCTCTACCCCTAATGGAATAATCAGCGGGATACCACCAGCCTCTATGATACTTTTGCTATAGGCTACATTTAATCGTGATGATAAATCATCTTCTGCAAACGCTGTTATACCGATAATCGGTTTCATTTCTATACCCCCTACCATAATCCTACATACCAATCTATTAAGACATTGCCATAGAAATACACGAGTACTGCCGCTAAGGCAATCGATGGTCCAAATGGAACTGGCGTTTTGCGACCTTGTTGCCGTACTTTAAGCACGACTATCCCTACCACCATACCAATGACCGCTGCGATAAATAAGGTCAATAACGTCTGGAGCGTCCCAAGTACAAGACCAAGTAAAAAGAATAATTTTATATCGCCACCGCCCATTCCACCACGCGATACGACAGCGATACCATATAATATGCTAAATCCTACGACAGCACCTACGATACTATCCCACCATGGCGTTAACGGTGATAATACTCTGCCTAAAGCTAATAATGGCAAAAAGAAAAACAACACTTTATCAGGAATTAGCATATAGGCAAAATCTGAAACCACGATGATTATTAATAAAGAGATGAATAATAGTGCGACGACAAACTCTTGGCTAAAACCGATTCGCCAATAGGAAAAAGCAAATAATCCCCCTGTTAACAGCTCCATTAGCGGATAAATCCAGGAAATTTTTTGCCCACACCCTCGACATTTTCCACCTAAAAATAAATAAGACAGCACCGGCACTAAATCTATTGCCGTTAATTGCCTCTGACAGGTCGTACAGTGCGAAGGAGGAAAAACAATCGACTCCTTCTTCGGCACACGTAAACCGACAACATTAAAAAACGATCCAAAAACGAGTCCAAAGACGAAAATTAGTATTGTATAAGCCATATCCATTTTTATTGCCTCCTAAACCAACAAGCGCCCATACGTTGGAGTATGCGCGCCTTCTTTATTGTTCACCCTCGTAGTAGAACGTTGTTACTTGGACGGTAGCGGTAATAGTAGAATCTGCATCTTCCACAATATTGTCCTCTTCCCCAGTCAATGTGATATCTAAAGTGTCAATTTTCATCACACGTTCAATTTTTTCAATTTCCTTTAAAAATTCCAGCATAGCTTTCGTATCAATAGCGGCAACATCCATACTAAACGTCACTAATTTCAGCTCTGCTGGTAAGGACTCTTTGACAATGGTAGTCGTTGGTAATACGCTATCAACCTCTGCTTCTTCTGATTGGTTGCTGTTTTCAGTAGTTTGTTGCACTGTTTCACTTACATCTTGGCTGTTTGGATCCATCATCGTCGAGTCTAGCACAAGTGAATCATAATGATTAAATTCTACAGCTTCAACCCGTGTTCCAGTCACCGCTTCAATTTCTTCGATATTGCGAATAACACCTTCGATAGCACGCGTTTGCGGCACTTTTTTACGCAAAGCTAAAACGCTTGCACCATGTGATTGCTGCACCGTATCCATCGTAGTAATTTGCTCCTGAATCGCTACAATTTCTTGTTGCAGTGCGTTAACGTCCTTTTCCTTCGCTTCTACCTCTTCCAGTTTAGGTGTCAGTAGATAGTAATAGAGTGCAAATAACAGGGCTGCAACAAATGCTGTCAACAAAAGAATCGCTGAGTTTTTGCTACTTGTCATGATTCACTACCTCCAACTAAAAAAATAAAGTCAATTGCTAACGAAATGGTTACCGAATAACGAGGCAATTGTTGATATTTATCTTGTGCATTTACTTCGTTCTGCTCTCCTATTGCTAAATCAAAATTTTCAATTGTCCCAACTTGTACATCCGTAAAATAGGGGCTAACGTTTAGTTTATCAAGATAGTTTGAAATAGCTGACATCGTTTCAAAATCAGCCGTAATTTCGATGTTTTCCTCACCAAATTGATAGTTTCGTAAATACGTGTGCTCCGGCAATAATGCTTGTGTCTCATCAATTAACGGTGTCACAGGATAAGAAACATGATTGACAAATTGCACAGATTGCTCAAGCGTTCCTGCATTCATATTGCGTATACCATCTAATTCTATTTGTAATTGCGTTTGTTTGGATGTTAGCTCGATTTCCTGTGCATTTAATTGCTTTATTTCACCTCTCGCTTGGAAATATAAAAAAATCATATAGGCTATTACAATCCCTACAAGTGCAATAATGCCGATATATACGAGGATAGGTGCTGATTTTTGCTTTTCTAAATTCGGTAAGAGGTTTATTTCTGGAACCATCATTGGACCTCCTTCAAAGCTAGCCCTATTAGACTCGCAAATTTCTCTGAAAATTGCGGGAATGATTTTTGCACCATGGCGTCATTTAACACAGTGATAGGTAGCGTAAAATTATTACTTAAAAACTCATTAATCGTAGGCAATAATGGGTTATCGCCTAAAAGGAAAATATCATCTACACTTTTCTCACCTTTATGTAACGAAAATTTAAAAAAGTTCATAATACGATCAATTTCTAGAATCTGATCCGTGAGTGTCAATTGATAGCCATCTTGCTCATCGATTAAATGGAATGAGTAGTTAAATTCTTCCTGCTCTTTCGGTTGCCATTTTGCTAAGTTTGTTTCAAAAGATTGATAGCGCAAAAACTCTAGTTGACCATATGAATAAATACTAATGGATAATTCATTTATCGACCAATCTGCTATCAAATATGTTCTATCATTTTCTAGTAATTGCATGTAATCTAAAAGGCGAATATTGCACAGGGCACGAATATCTGCAGCCTGAGGTTCTAACGAGACATCGAGCAACAACCCTATCGTTTTATTTACTTCCTCTGACGGTGCTGCAAATAACATAGCCTGCCCATCATGAGGGGTTGGATCATAGACATCTATAAGTGGCTCATTAAAAGGAAGATGAATCGATTGTCCTAGCTCCATCTCGGCATAGCTCCTTAACTCTTTTACCTCCACATCACGTGGATGCTCAAAGCTTTTGAGCAACACAGATGTATCTGGTACAAAAATACGCGCATTTTGCTTTTTTCCTGCCCACTTGGCGACATTATTTTTCATTAAATCAAAGAAAACCATTTCATCATGGATAATGGAATCTTCGACTATTCCTTGCGACAACGGCAACTCATAGCCCTTCCACTGTGATGGATCAGCACCTTTTGCCACAAGCGCACGCAAAACATAATCCTTGATTTCAATCGACACATGCGAATTCTTTTTCTTTTTAAACATGTGAAAAGATGCCTCCTTTTGCCTGAATAAAGTGTTAAGTTTTAACCATCCATTTCCCAACCAGAAGCGCAATGTTGACTACGCTTCTGAGTGAGTTGGGAGGGTTACGGTGTTGCTGGTTTTGATATAACTTTATCATTATTTAATTTAGAGCCCTTGTCTTTATCATTATTAATAGCATCAATTGTTGCACTAGTAAATTTTACAACTTTTCCATTCACCTTTTGCTCAGAGTCTCCCGTAAGTTCATGTGGTTTTCCTGATGTAACAGTAGCAGTTAACGGAATTTTACCTCTAGATTCCAAATATTTTGCATGTTGCAATTGAGCAACAGTTATAGAAGTAGTTGTTACAGCACCTGCATCTCCAGTAGCATCTGACTCACCACCTGGATTATCTGTATAATATAATTGTGCAGCATTTAATACATTGATTGCATCAGCTTTTACTGCATTATAGCGAGAATTATCAATAATATTCCCAATAGCCGGAATAGCAATAGCTGCAACAATTGCTAGAATAACGATAACAGCCAATAACTCAATCAATGTTAAACCTTTTTGATTTTTTAATAGTTTTTTGTTCAGTAATTTTTTGAACATGGTATGTTCCTCCTTTAATAATTTAATATAATTAGTGCAAAAACACGGACACCCATAACGACGATAACTTTTTTTACATCACCTCCTTTAAGTAATTGTTTATTTACATACTTTCGTATAGTGCGAACATCGGTAAGAAAATTGCCGCTACAATCACACCTACAACGCCCGCTAACACTAGAATCATCAATGGTTCAATCAGCGATTTTAATGTATCGACTGAGCGATCTACCTCGTCCTCATAGAAATCTGCTATTTTTTCTAACATGTAATCGAGTGAACCTGTTGTTTCACCAATCGATGTCATTTGCGTTACTAGCGGTGGGAACAGCCAGCTTTTTTCTAGAGGCTCCGATAAAGTTCCACCTTTTTCAAGATTGTCTCGTGCCTCTAGCACAACTTTCCCTATTACTGGATTCCCTACAACTTTCTCCACGATCGTTAGCGCCTGTAGTATGGGTACTGCACTACTAAATAAGGATGATAGCGTTCTTGTCATTCGTGCAATGACATTTTTTTGCAACAAAACACCAAATACAGGGATTCGTAGTACCGCATAATTCACATTGTAATGAAAAACCTTATTATGATTGTAAAAATACCTAAATAAAATGACGGTCATCAATAAAATGCCAATCACTATATACCAGAATTCAACTAACCAATCGGACACACTGACGACAATAACGGTTAATAGTGGCATTTCTAAATCCATATCCTCGAACGTCGCCATAAATGTTGGCACGATAAAAATCATTAAAAACATTCCTACCGCTACTGTCAGCACTGACAAAATCGCTGGATAAGTTAGTGCCGATTGTACTTTTTTCTTTATTTTAAATTGCTTTTCTAACGTACCTGCTAGTCGCTCTAAGGTGTCATCCACATTGCCAGTCGCCTCTCCAGAACGCATCATATTGACGAACATCACTGGAAAAACCTTTGGATGTTTGGCCGCGGCATCTGAAAATGAAGTACCACTACGAATATCTTCTTCAACTTGCTCTAACGCCTTTTTCAACACTTTACTTTTCGTTTGCGCGCCCAAAATATGTGTGGCTTCAACGATTGACACACCAGCACGGATGAGCGTTGCATATTGCCGACAATATATAACGAAATCCTGATGCTTCACTTTACCACCGAAGTTTAATTCTTTATGCAAAAGGCTTTTCGATTCTTCTAGCTCTCGGGCATTAATACCTTGCGCACGTAATTTTTCAAGCGCTGCCTTTTTATTTATCGCATCAATAATGCCCTTTTTTTGTGTACCAGTTTTAGTACGTCCGCTGTAGCGAAAAACGGTCACTGATAGTCACCCGCATTCATAAAAGGCCTTGCATCCTCTAAAGAAATTTTTCCCATAGAGATTAGCTGCTGCATGGAGGATTCCAATGTATGCATACCGAGTGCACGACTTGTCTGCATGACACTTGGAATTTGATGAACCTTTTCATTTCGAATTAAGTTAGCGATTGCCGGTGCCTGTACTAATATTTCCGTTGCTGCAATGCGCCCCTTTGCATCTTTTCGAATAAATAATCGTTGCGATATTATGCCTACCAATACATTGGCTAACTGCACACGAATTTGTCCTTGCTGATGGGGTGGGAAGACGTCGATAATTCGATCGATCGTTGTTGGCGCACTACTTGTATGCAATGTCGCCATTACTAAGTGACCCGTCTCTGCAGCTGTAATCGCTGTTGAAATTGTTTCATAGTCACGCATCTCCCCAACTAAAATTATGTCAGGGTCTTGTCGTAGTGCAGCACGTAAACCATTCGCAAAGCTTTGTGTATCCACGCCTACTTCACGTTGATTGATGACCGATTTTTTATGGGTATGTAAATACTCAATAGGGTCTTCAAGTGTAATAATGTGCTTAGATTTTGTTTCATTAATATAGTCAATCATCGCTGCTAGTGTAGTCGATTTCCCTGAACCGGTTGGGCCGGTTACTAAAATTAGCCCCTGTGGTTTTTCAGCTAACTGATACAATACTTGTGGCATATTTAACGATTCAATCGATGGAATCTTTGCTTCAATTAAACGTGCGGCAATTGTCACCTCATTACGTTGATGGTAAGCATTGACACGGAAACGACATTTCCCGGGCAATGAATAGTTAAAATCCGTTTCACCTTTGTCATGAAATTCTTGACGTTTATGATCGGGCAAAATGGCTTCCACCATTGTTGTTAATTCTTCGGAGGTAAGTGGTTTATTCCCATAATGCTCCAACTGACCATGAATGCGGTATACAGGTGGAATCCCCATTGTTAAATGTAAGTCTGAAGCCTTTTCCTCAAATGAACGTGTCAAAAGTTCTTCAATAGTTCGCGATGTTGTCATCATACGGTTCACATCCTAGTCTACATTGGCTACACGTAATACTTCTGAAGTTGTCGTTTGTCCATCTACTACTTTTAACAACCCATCTACTAGTAACGTGTAATAGCCTTCTTGTTTCATATAGTCGCGAATAGCACTATCACCACTACGATTTAAAATCATCTCTTTAATCGTTCGATCAATCGGTAATATTTCATGGATGGCCATTCGCCCACGATATCCAGTTTGATTGCATGAAGGACAACCCCGTCCACGTCTGCCATGTGTTACGCCTTCTATGCCATTTTGTAGCATGATTTCTAATTCATGCTTTGTAAATGTGTAGGTCTCTCCACAATCTCTACAAACTTTCCGTACTAAACGTTGGGCCATAATGCCGACTAACGAAGACGATAGTAAAAATGGTTCAATCCCCATATCCTGCAAACGAGAAATGGACTCCACTGCACTGTTTGTATGCAACGTACTTAATACTAAATGTCCTGTTAATGAAGCTCTCACTGCAATTTGCGCTGTTTCAAAATCCCTTATTTCACCAATCATCACAATATCCGGGTCTTGTCGCAAAATAGAACGTAAACCCGTTGCAAACGTTAATCCTACTTCTTCTTTTACTTGAATTTGATTGATGCCATCGAGTTGATATTCAACAGGATCTTCTACGGTTATAATGTTCACGCCTTCTTCATTTAAGTTACTTAAAGCTGCATAAAGCGTGGAAGATTTCCCTGAACCTGTAGGGCCTGTAATTAGCATAATGCCATTTGGATGTGCAATCATATTGCGGAAAAACGCTTCATTACGTTCCGTAAATCCAAGCTGATCTATTGAATTCGCCACATTACTTAAATCCAAAATACGCATGACGACTTTTTCTCCATAAACAGTAGGGAGTGTAGAAAGCCGAATATCTACCGGCTTGAAATTGACATTTGTTTTAATACGTCCATCTTGTGGAATACGGTTTTCTGTAATATTTAAATTACCCATAATTTTAATACGCGCTAATACAATATTTTGCATATGTTTAGGCAAAGAGCGTTCCGTTCTTAACACACCGTCTACACGATAACGAACCCGCAAATCGGTTTCCTGAGGATCAAAGTGAATATCACTCGCACGCTGAGCAACACCATTTGCGATAATTTGATTAACAAGACGTACAATTGGAGAATCTTCACGTTCAATTTCTACTTGTGTTTCTACAGCTGTTGCCCCAATATCTTGCAATGCTGCTTCCATTGATTCTTGTAAATCATAATATTTCGTAAGTGTTCGATATAAATCATCTTTTGCAGCAATACTCGTTTCGATTTGACAGCCTGTCGCCATGCGAACCTCTTCAATTGCAAAATAGTCCATCGGGTCTGCCATCGCGATAAATAGTTTGTTTTTCTCACGCCGAATTGGAATAATATTGGCACGCTTTGCTAGCTCTGCCGGTACAAGTTGCAGTAAATCCGGGCTAATTGAGTATTGATTTAAATGAATATGAGGAATGCCTAATTGAAACTCAAGTACTTCAATTAATTGTTGCTCCGTTAAAATATTTTCTTTAATAAGAAAATCGCCTAACTTTTCATCTTTCGTTTTAGTTGAAAGAGCATACTCTAGCTGCTCTTTCGTAATAACTCCCGATTCAACTAGTAAATCCCCTAAACGCTTTCGCCCAGTTCTTATAGCCATCTGCATATGCTCCTCTCATTACGGACTTGTTTGTACAAAATTCCCACCTTTATCGTAGTAACCATAAACAATTTCTGGATCATTTGTAGTAGCTGGCGTTGTTGCACTTGAAGACTCACCTGTATTCGTCGGACTGCTATTATTAGCTGTTTTATTTAAAGGTTGTGCTGGTGAATCTGCTAAGCCATCCCCATCTAAATCAAGCTGTAAATCGGTATCATTTGCAGTGCTTACTCCTGCACTTACGGCAGGTTGTCTTGACGATTGCACGACAATTTTATTAATCGGTGCGTAGTAATCGCGGCTCACCAACTCTTCCCTTGTACTACCGTTTTCTAATATAGATCGATACACTTCGACCCGCACACCTTCTTCTCCATTTTGTATAACCTCTTCTTGACCAATCGCTAAATCTTTGGAATAACGAGTAATGATTCTTGGCTGGATGATTTTATCTTTACTTACGCGGACTGTAATGTCTTTTTCTTTGCTTTGAGCAAGCAATTCTACTTTTAAAGCGTCATTTTCAATCATAAGTTTTAACTTACTCGGTTGATTGCCATTATTGATAAATTGCAAATCTTTATTGATTACGCGATTCACTGCTGCATCCAAGCCTTGTTGTAAATATTCAATCTTTTTCTCTTGCGAATGTCGCTCTAAAATCTCAAATTCCGTTTGAAGTGCAGTATGATAAATTAAGGAAGCAACAAAATTCAAGCCCTCACTATTGGCTTCCTCAAACTTTTCTCCTAGAGCATTTAACAATGAGAACGGCTCATTCGGAGCGATAATCGTGTCATTTAACGTATTTACGAGTGCTAAAACGCCTAAAGCATTGGTTGGTATTTGCTCTATGGATAAAGCTAAGCGCTCTGCTTCCATCGAAGTCGTATCTGCAACGGTTGCTTCAATGTTATGTTTATTCAAATAAGATGCTTGCGATATTACGGCATTTAAAGTCGTTTCAGTCTCCCAGACCCCCATAGATTCTAGCTGTTGTTTCAGCTGATTGTCCTCAACTACATGTAGCGGAATATGAACCGTTCTCTTCCCTTCCCAAAAAGCAAACCATGGCTTGTTCGTTAAACTACGGTATTCGGCTACCGAACTCGCCACGTCAAATACTAATAAGTTAGGATCTAGTGAAGTTGTCACACCTGCACCTTCAAGTGTAATTGGCGTATCCTGCCAAACATTAATCGCTTCTTGCAAGGCTACTTCTATTGCTTCATCTTCTAAATTTTTGACTAACACGCCTCCAATCGTAGACCCATCACCTTTTGCTAGCGCTTGTTCAATGATTATATTAGGAAGCCAAATAGCTAAAAGAACTACTAAACCTATTAGTATCGCACCTAACTTTAAATGTAATTTCATAGCCTCACGACCTTTGTAAAATTATTGAAAAATTAAATGTCTATTCTATCACTTGTAATCATTACTATATATCTACCATTTTATGATACTACAAAGATAATACATTTGAACACATCTTTTAACCTAAAAATTGTATTGTTTTCAAACATTCTGTAACAAAAGTGTGTAATTTCAATCATTTCACTATATTGTAAATGTGGTTTTCAACCTATATACTTAGGTTTAATGTACCTATCAATTTGTAACATTACGGAATTTTTGGATAAATCACTCTATAATCGAGGTGAGTCTATGAAAAGGATAAAATCACAGCGAGGATTTACGTTAATCGAAGTCGTGGCATCGTTAGTATTAATATCAATTATTTTATTAAGCTTTGCTCAAATTTTTATATCTACCAATAAAACGGCAGCATTAAACAATGAAAAATTAGTGACTGTTAATTTAGCAGATGCAGTATTAGCTAAGGTCAAATCTGAGTCCCTTCCTAAACTATCATCTAACAACTTAAATGATTATTTCAAAAATATGGATACCACAATAAAAGTAAACGATAAGTCTTATAAAATTACCTATAGTCCTAGTCAATACAGTGATAAGAACAAAAAATATACAAATTCTAATTTTACCGAGCAGGAATTAAATTTAATAAAAGTAGTAGTCACAATAACTTCTCCTAATGAAAAAACAAAAGGCTCCTCGGAAGGATATGTTTCTATTGAATAAATATATAAAGAAGCAAGATGGTTTAACATTACTAGAGTTACTAGCAACGATTGTTATTCTAGCAATTATTTCAACTCTGGTATTTTCAATGCTTATTAAAACAATTGAAACAAATAAAAATATTCAACAAGAAACTAAACTTAGAGATGAAGCTGATCTCATCATTAGCAAATTTATTAAAACCCTTTATTCAACAAACCAAAATCATATTGTTCGGAATACAGGCAATCAATATATAGAAATCACAAACGATTCATCTAAATGTAAGAAGACGGAAGATGGTACGTGGATTATTAACAATTCATGTATACAGACTTTAGAACCTCTAGGATTTAAAACCGAAAACAATATTACTTACATTTATTTTAAAAATGAAAAATATAATGTCCAAAATAGCGGGATAAGAATTTCTAATAAATCAAAGATAATCGGTGATCCTGTGATAGATTCCATTTACGAAATTAATTTAGAGCTTGAAATTACTAAAAAACGTTCAAATAAAGACCAGATTAAAACAATGGTATTTATTAATCAGATTCAGCCAATTATTAATTCAAAATAGTCGATGAAAGGAGCTAGTTTATGAGAACTTTTTGGAAAAATGAAAACGGCTACTCACTATTAATAACCTTTGCAATAATCATTATTTTCACTGTACTCGGTTTGAGCCTTCTTACTTTAACGACAAGTGGCATTACGAAAAACAATACACGGGAAGAAATTGTACAGGCGCAGGATTTATCGGACAAAGGGATTGAATATGCAGTCAAGGATATTCAAGCTTTTCTAGCAAAAAACATCAAAGACAATCCGATGGGAAAGACCGCATTTGAATTATTTCTAGAGAATACTTTGAAATCACCTAAGCTGAGTTGCACTAGTGGCATTAAGATCCCTGCAGAAAATAAAAACGAAACGAATGTTTGTATTGAAAAGATTGAACGAATTTCCAGCGAAGAAAAAGATCAGTACAAACGCCTTGTAACATTTAAAAGTACAGGTAAAGTAAATAACAGAGAGCATGTAACTAGATCACAAGTAATCATTGGTACTGATGCTATTCCAGATCAGTTACGCTATGCGGTTTCTTCAAACGATAACGGAAGTATCTATTTTTACGGAGGAGTAGACATTAAAGGGGATATTAAAACAGCAAAAGATTTAGTAATTCATAATCAGGGATATTATTTATCAGGGACTACTCCAAGCTGGACTAATAGTGTTTATACCAGGTTAAAAGCAGACTCAAAAAGTGTGACTCCTAAAATAATACTACCAGAATCAGGTAATTTATTTGTGACTAATAGTATTAAACATCTTAAAAGCGAAAGTAATATACTTAATTTAGATGTAAATAAAAATCTCTCAAGCTATACTAAATACAAAGTGACAGACCCGGCTCTTCAAACCTTTGCTCGTTCAACATTTTTTGATTCAAAAAATGTCTCTATTGTAACGAAAACACTAGATGCAGACAGTGTAAAAATACAAGAAAAAGTTACAAATTCATATCAAAATAGTAGCTATACAGAATTTTATAAAAACTCATTAACAATCACTAATAGCAATAAAAACAGTGTAAATTTAACAAAAAATGATGTTGTATTAATTGGAGGTACTAAAACTATAAACACGACTTGCAAAACGTATAATGGTAAATATTGTATTGAATGGAACACTCGAGAGGAGTTTTTAAAAGGGAGCTTTAAAATTAATGCAAGTCCTGTTAATTTAAGAGGGCAATATCTTGTTTTTGGAGACCTTACTATTTCAAATTCTACCCTAAACAGTGATGCAATTATTTACGTAGACGGAGATGTATATATAACTGATAGTACACTAAATGGATTAGGCTCTAATGGCACTTTAATTATTTTCGCTTCAGGTCAAATCAAACTTATTAATATTTCTAAATACGAGGAAGTATCAAGTAAAATCAAAGGATTCTTCTATTCACAAGATACATTAAATATATTTGGTGTGTTTTCTAATATACAAATTCAAGGTGGAATTTCAGCTAAGAATATTGTTTTATCCGCTGTTAGAGGTAAATATACTTCAGGAGGTTCTACTGACACAAGCGCAAAACAAGGAGAATTAGTTGATCACGATAAGGACCCAAATACTCCACCAATACCATCTAAATCTTCTCGACTAAGCATTATATACGATCAAGATTTAATCGAATCATACACCTCCTTTAAACGGGATGAAGAAGAAGAGTTTATTACAGAATTAAACGACCCCGAAACAATAAATCGATATTAAAAACAATGGGTTATTTAGTTAGTCTTTTTTTAATTGACCAACTAAATAACCCTTATATTATTTCCTCAACAACCGCCCCGACAACAGTAAGCCAATGCCGCCAATCGACATAAAGAGTACTGCTCTAATGAAGAGATCAAGTGCGGATAAGTCGAAGAATATCAATTTTATAAACGCGATGGCTAAAATGGCAAAGCCAGAAAGCCGAAGTATTCGTAATTGGCGTATCGAGCCGAGCCATAGTGATAGGCTAGCTGATAGGAATAATGTAATGGTTGTGAATGCAATGCTGAGCTTCCACGCGAGCAAGTCGTTATAAGCTAGCTGTGACACTAGACCACATAATGCTATCATCGTACATACTACGCCTATGCTGATAAGCCAATCTAAATATTTCGTCATATGCTGTTGATACATTTGATAAATGCGCCCCTGCATCAGTAAATCGATGATGATAGCTACAAACACGGCTATATAGACGAGTCTTGTTGCGATATTTAGCCATTCTATGCCTTGCATATGATAAGGAATACCGCTAATCATTAGGGTAAAGAACAGGAATAACACAGTGAGAACTGGCGTTAGTGCCCGCCCTTTATAGTGAACTGGTAGCACAAGAGAGCCTGCAAAAAATAGTGCGATAGCGATACTCATCAAATGTGGGAAATTGCTAGCACCTGCAACATACACGCTATCAAGCTTGGCAATATAAACAAGGAAGTAACCAGCCGTCATAACGGCTACTAAATCGAGCACGTATACATCTTTCATTAGCTTCTCAAATGCATTGACTGTGTCCTTCTGACGCATTGCGTACATATAAATAATGAACAGGTACACGCCAGGCATGATTAAACTCAAATGTTCGATGCTAAAAAATGGTGTTGGCTCGTGTGCGACATAGCTTAACAGCAGTATGATCGTAAACCCAATGGAACTGACGACTTTCATTAAACTAACGCGGAGTCGTAAGCTCATCATAACGCCTGCAAATGCGATGAATGGTAGCAGTAAATCATCAACCTTTTCTGGTAGATTCATGACTAATAGCGTATTACAAAGTGTTATAAATGCGAGTGTTACGGCACTATCAAATGCCTCCTGCCATTTTTGCTTATAGCCATAACTCGCTACAGTTACAAACAAAATACAAAGCCCAAGCAGTAGTAGTTCATTATATTCAAGTGGACTACTGATAAAGTTCAAGAGTAGTAAGCTAAAGACACTTAAACTAAATTGCAGTCCGACATGAATAGGCTTCCATTTCGATTCGACATTATACAGACGACACCAACTTGTATAAAAGATGGCAAGTGTTATCATTAGCCCTAGTGCAAATACAACATGATGGTCACTATTTATAAACGCTACAATCCCGACTGCCATGATAGAGAAAAAGGTTGAAATATAAAGGGCAATTTTTTGCTTATGATGCCAAATCACTAATTGCAGCATCGTCAATAAGACAATAACAAAGATCAATACAATAAATGCGCTAAAATCCATATATTCTAGTAAATAGGGTAATAGCAACGAGGTAAACGCTACAAATACCGTAAGTACTTCATTCTTTTTGAAATAGCTAATGGCTATGCCGTAGCCAATATACACAATGGCAATGATCAGTGCTAATGTTAGACCGATTACTTCATACAAAATCGCACCAGCCGCAGTTGTTAAAATGCCTACGATAAATGCCCCACCATATAAGGATATGGTAATGGCTGATGAACCAAGTTTTTTATGTTCTACTACATACGCTATAGCTGCTAATGCGAGAGATAATGAATAGGCGAGGATGATTTTCACCTCGTTTGATAAGTAGCCATAATCACTAACTAGCTTTAGTCCCCATAACACGCCCAACACTAAAATAACCATAAACACTTTCGGGAGCGCCCACATCATTTGTTCTTCAAATGAACGCTGTGGTTTCGTTTTCGGTGTCGGTGCTGATTTAGGTATTGGCTTTTTAGGCTGTACAGGAATGGATCGGTTAACTTTTTGTACAGTTGTCTTTTCAAGTGGCTGTTGGTGCTTTAACACATCCATTTCCTGTCGCAACGCTTCCATCTCTTTTTCTAGCTTAGCAATTCGCTGCTCCATTTCTCGAGACAATCAATCATCCCCCTAGCAATTAGAATTTTATTACATTATACCATATTCACCTTTATTGTAAAATTACACTTTTTAAAGTGTAATAAAATTTTTATCGAGGTTTACGATACATTAAAGCTCGTTCACTATCACTGGTGCCACTAGTAGTCGGATCCACAACAACACCCATTAACACAAGAATCGATAACACTGTATTTAAAATCGTTGTCAATTGCTCGCTCATTCCACTTGTTAAATCGAAGCCAAACAAAGCGCCTACTTGTTGAGCGAGAAGTAGCAGCATGGAAAACAGCGCCAATATAAATGGCTTGTGCATGAAACGAATTTTCCAGTTAATTCTCATAATTGCTCACCTCCCCCCTTCCTCACCACAGTATATGCACCGCACAACTTGGCACATATGCAAAAATATAGCTTTAACCAGTGGAATTTATTATTTCTTCCCAACGAACTAGTTGTTATTTTTTCTATTAACGATAGTTATCGCACATACCGTTGATTCGCGCTGGGTTACCTAGGATTTCATCTGTTTTATCGGCGATTCACGCCATCTTATCAGCGATTCGCAACACCTTATCAGCGATTCACGCCATCTTATCAGCGATTCGCACCGGCTAATCAGCGATTCGCGCCACCCTATCAGCGATTCACGCCATCTTATCGGCGATTCGCAACACCTAATCAGCGATTCGCGCCACCCTATCAGCGATTCACGCCATCTTATCGGCGATTGAGCATTTTCACTTTATGAACGAAAACCTACAACACGACATAATATAGAATTAAATGATAAAAAGGGTGATGTTAAAAATGCAGGGCCACGAAAGACCTGACGTGTGGGACGAAGATGGACGGGATATTGATCGGTGGGAAAATGATGGTGGAAGAAGTCAAGGTACAAGACATGGACGGGTTCCTGTCTTGTACCTCAATGGGGCATTATATATCGCTGGCAATGAATTTCATTTATAAACATGTCTATTCCATTATTTCATTTAACTTCGCAGTCGATTCATCTGTTAACTTGTAGCGTGTATCTTTATCATTCGTATACATAATCATTCCAGAATCTTCACTTAACCAAAGAAAATAAGCGTCGGTTCCTACTTTAATTTTATAATCTGGGGCCGCTACATCGGCAATTCCATCTCTTTTTTGTGCTTCGTTTATCGCTTTCGTAAAATCATCGATCGTCGACTGCTCTGTAAAGGTCTTCTTTGTGTCTTGTTTTTCCTTCGAAAAGCTTTCCATTTCAACAACGGTCACTTTATTTGGCGTACAACCAAGTAAAAATAGGACAAAAAGCAATACTGTTAGGCTGTAAATATTTCTCAAAGTTTCCCTCCTTAAAAAAAATAGCATACCGGAAGTAATCCAGTATACTATTTATCGTCTGTTAAAAACTAGTAAGCACGTGCAAACCACACAGTATGCGCTGCTTCTTTGCCGCAATGAATGCAAGTATGCTTCGTCGTCGGTGGGTTAAATGGTATGTTACGTGTTGTGAATTTTGTTTCTTCTTTGACCTTTTCTTCACATACATCGTCGCCACACCAACCAGCTAATATCCAACCAGGAATCGTTTCATTTTGTTCAGCTTGCGCTAAATGTTGTTTTAACTGCTCCATTGTATCGATATGTGTATGTGAGTTGTTCGCACGGAAAGCTTTTGCTTTTTCAAATAATCGCGTTTGCATCGTTGCTAATTCTTTTTCAATGCTTTCGACTATTGAATCTAAAGAAACCGATACTTTTTCTTCTTCATCACGCGCTTTCATTAAGCCTTGCTCATTTTCTAAATCACGTGGGCCCAACTCAATACGCACAGGTACACCTTTTAGTTCCCATTCATTAAATTTATAGCCTGGTGATTGATCTGAATCATCAAGACGAACACGAATGCCTTTTGCTTTTAAAGCTGCAAAAATTTCATCTAATTTCTCCATAATCTTAGGGTTCTTTTTCCACGGACCCACTGGAATTAACACTACTTGCGTTGGGGCAATTCTTGGTGGTAAAACAAGTCCTTGTTCATCCCCATGTACCATAATCACGGAACCGATTAAACGTGTGGACGTGCCCCACGATGTTGTATGGACATGGACATGTTTATTTTCTTTATTTAAATATTTGATATCAAATGCTTCAGCAAATTTTGTACCTAAGTAATGAGATGTTCCTGCTTGTACAGCTTTGCCATCCTGCATCATCGCTTCAATCGAAAATGTATCAACCGCTCCAGCAAAACGTTCTGACGGTGTTTTTTGTCCATCATAGACTGGAATCGCTAATAATCCTTCGACAACTTCTTTATAAATAGCTAACATTTGCATTGTTTCTTTACGTGCATCTTCTTCATCAACATGAGCCGTATGACCTTCTTGCCATAAAAATTCCGACGTACGGATAAATGGCAATGTTTTTTTCTCCCAACGGAATACATTTGCCCATTGGTTAATTAATACTGGTAGATCGCGATAACTTTTAATCCAATTGGAATATAAATGGCCAATCATCGTTTCAGAAGTTGGACGCAATGCTAAACGCTCTTCTAATTGTTCGCCTGCCGCTTCAGTTACCCAAGGAAGTTCTGGCGAAAACCCTTCAATATGATCCTTTTCTTTTTGGAAAAATGATTCTGGAATAAGCATTGGGAAGTAGGCATTACGGTGACCTGTTTCCTTAAAGCGCTTATCCATTTCTGCTTGAATATGCTCCCATAATTCATAGCCATCTGGTTTAAACGCAATACAACCACGAACTGGCGTGTAATCCATTAAATCTGCTTTTTGAATTGTATCTACATACCATTTTGAAAAATCGTTTATTTTTTGTGACATCGTTTTTCCTCCTTAGTTTTCAATAAAAAAAAGCATAAAGCATCCTCATAAAGGACGTCTTTACGCTAATTGACGTGGTACCACCTTAGTTCGGCTTAAACATAAGCCCTCTAAACGTTTGTAACGAAACGACTCGGTTAGTTGTTAACTGACTTCTCCGTGGTAGGGTTCAATAAGAAGAGGTGATATAGCTCTCAGCCTAGGCTATATTTTCTGGTTCACAATCCTTACTTACTTGATCACATCATCGATTTTCTTATGTATACATTAATATACCAATTTGCTACATGTAATTCAATCATTACTGTCACACAAGTGATGGAAATCCAGCTCGCGACCATAACCATAATGGTGTATGGACATCAATCGGAGCAATTCCAGTTCCTTCGAGCACTTGTTCCCAGGCAAGCGCTACAGCTTTTCGATCATCTACCCCACCATTTAATACTGTAGGTGGACATAATCCTAATTGCACCGTAGCCTTTAATATATGCGTATCCGGTGCGATTGTAATAAGCTCCCTATCCTCCCAGCAAATAGCTGAATAGCTCTCCAACACGTAAAGCCAGTAGTTAAAAATTTTAGGTCCTGATAAATAAGGGAACTCGGATTTTCGAGTATTTTGCATTAGCTCTTTCAACGAATGAATATTATAGTGAACAGACGCCAATAGCCCTTCCACATCTCCATTTGCCGAGGAACGAACGATTCCTTGTGCCACGCGATGCCATATTTCTGGATGCCGATTTGGTTGTAACCCGACACGATGCAGCAACAATGCTTCACGTAAAATAGCTATATCGCTACTTGCTACCGTTTTCGGATGAAAAATCCACTTTGTTTTTTCATCTTGATAAGCTTTCACAACAGATTGCCATAGCGTATAGGAATTTCTTTGATAGTTTAAAGCCATGGACAGTGTTAAAACTTCAAGTAAATCTTGTTGTTTGACCGTTCCAATTAATACATCTTCGGGCATAGTTTCTCCACCTAGATGGCCTTGTGCATGCATATTTATTAAGGTTTTAACATTTTTTAAAAATTGATCACAAGACATTTTCTATCCTCCATGATTAGTAACTTAGAATTGTCGTTCATTATGATGTTTATGCTAATATAGATTTAAATATTTGATAATGGAAGTGTAATCGTATGAACCGTCAACGAACAGAAAAATTATGGCGTCAAGAAAAATATCGTGTTATGTATTATAGCCAAAAGCATTACAATCAACTTCGCCAGGCTATGCGAGATCAGCTGTCCCATGAGCATATTGAACAATTAATCGAAGACGCATACCAACAAACGCCAACTGACGGCAGCAAGCGCAATGCCTGTCAACATATGTGGGGCTATTTCCGAAAAGTTGCCACACTAGAAGAAAAACAACATTATGAGCAATTACTTCAGGATGGTGATAGCGCAACATTACTATGTTTTTTACAGCAATTAGCTACACACTATCACGTTACTTATTTACAAGAAAGTACTATTTTACAAAACAAAGGGTATTAATGCCCTCCCATTAGGAGATTTGATATGAACGACAATCTAGACAACACCGAAATGATCTTCTTTTGCCATCCATCCGACCGTTTCATGCATCCATTTTATAATAAACATATCGTCTTTACAGGGGCACTTTCCACAATGACACGCTCAGAAGCAGCGAAAAAGGCACGCGCTTGTGGCGCTTTAATCCAAGGAGCTGTTACAAAGGACACCCATTTTGTAATTCTTGGTAAAAACCGCCGAGACAAAAGCACAAAGCATTTAAAAGCCGAGCAGTTTATGCAACGTGGCTATGATATTCAACTGATTGCTGAGGAAGATTTTATTTGGCTGATGTCAATGCAAATAGAACATGTACCATCTACTATACGTTAACGTTTCTTCGCTTAAATTTCATTGTTAAACTGACCGTTAATGACAGCAGTGAATACATAACTGCCCAAATAAAAAAGGTTACATTGAAAACAGTAACAGTTAAGATTGCAAACACAATAAACGTTACGATAGGCATGACAAACCATTGTTTCACTGAAAGTCTTGTTGCTAGTAGCACAACAATAGGACATATGAATAGCACAAAAAGAAATTCCATATCTTTATTTCTCCCTTTAAAAAGACCACATTCGGTCATACTTCGGCGATGTCCAAATCTTTGAAGGAAACACTATAGCGTTCGTTTTCGCATAGGTTCCTACCTTTAATAACTACCATATTTTAACACTACAAAAACACGTTGACTAGATGTGCATCATCACAACCAATCAACGTGTTTTTTCATGTAAACCTATTTTTGCACTACCGGATCGGGATATGCAAAGCCTTTTGTATCCACTTCTACTTTTTTCATAACTTGATCTTCTAATGGCTTATCTGTTGCATCGCGTTCAACAGCCACAATCTCATCTACCGTTTCCATACCCTCGATAACTTTACCAAATGCAGCATAATCGCCATCAAGTTGGGACGTTTCTTCTACCATAATAAAAAATTGAGAGCCCGCAGAATTTGGATCATTCGTACGTGCCATTGAAATGACACCGCGCTCATGCTTTAAATTATTTTCGAAGTCATTATTAGTAAATTCACCTTTAATCGAATAATCAGGGCCCCCTGAGCCATTACCTGCAGGATCGCCACCTTGAATCATAAAGCCAGGAATTACACGATGGAAAATAAGACCATCATAAAAACCTTTCTCCACTAAGGAAACAAAATTTGCCACCGTATTTGGCGCTACTTTAGGCTCTAGTTCAATGACAATTTTTTTATCGTTATTCATTGTAATCGTCACAATTGGATTTTCTTTCACATTAGTCGCATAATCAACATTTTCTTCCGCTGTCGTATCCTCTTTTGAGGTTCCACAACCCGTCAGAACAACAACTAGTGCCATTAGGCTCATTACAAAATATAATACTTTCGATCGTGCCAACATTCTTTCAGCTCCCTATATAGTCAGTTACTTACATTATATAATTATAGGTTATGACCCAACAACTAATCTTACATATGAATATTAAATACAGATATCTCTGGTGGCACCATAAAGCGAGCAGCAATTCTCGACGTGCCAATTCCTGTATTGACATACAGTTGCATGCCTGTGCTTTTATTTATCGTATAAAATCCAGCATTATATTTTTCAGCCAATGCAGTAGTTGTTTTGAAAAACGGAACTCTTATCTGTCCGCCATGACTATGACCAGCTAACAACAACTGAACTGAAGTATCTTGTAACAGGTCTGCCATATCCGGCTCATGCATAAGAACCATTTTATAATCATAGTTATCATCCATCGTCGCTACCAACTTGTCGACATCCGGATTCCCTAGCAAACCGTCATCCAATCCTCCGATAAATAGCTTCTTGCCATTTAATACATCGACATTGACGCCACTATTATTTAATAAAGTAAAACCTGAATTTGTTAATACATCTTCGTATATTCTATAAGCTCCACCACCGTAATCGCGGTTTCCCCAGATGGCATATTTCCCGACCGTAGCTTTGAGCTGTGATAGATTATCCGTTACGTCTTGTTGATGTTGAAACGCAGAAAAATTTTCAAATAGATCGCCTGTAAATACAATGATATCAGGCGATAATTGATTTACCTTGTTGACTAAATCTTGCATCTGTTTAACTGTATATGTTTCACTTACTTGAATATCAGATAATTGCACTACTTTTAATGCTTGTCCTTTGTTTCCATGTAAATCATAAGTATGAACGACCAACATCGTTGGTTCAATTTTAAAAGCATATCCTATCAGTAAGCCTATGACGATCATTAGTAATATAACTATTTTTACAATCCTTTTAAAAAGCTTCATTCGTCTTTGCATGCCCCTTTCATGTGCGTATTGCTTCTTAGTTGATGGCCAGAAAAGGCTACTTTAAACGAAAACAAACGTGCACCTACTAGATGCTCGTTCGTTGTTTTTATTGTAAAACGAATATACAACTCTACTAACAACACTTCATACTGTATATCATTTTCAACGAAGATACCATAGAATATTACCGCAAACTGCTAAAAGTATAGGGTTTTCCAGTGTCAGTTATGTATAATAAAAGAAAATCATATTAAGGAAGTGGTGCAATGCATATCGAAAGGGTCAGTATTCCTGAATCGGCACATCCTATTATTAGTACATCCAGCAAGGGAGACCAATCGAAATGGCGTATTGGTAATAAATGGATTAAGCAAGATGCTCGTGGCTATGAAAGTAAAGCAGAAGTATTGGCGACTCTTATACTTAGTTGCTCCACTTTACCTTCCAACCGCTACGTTCAATACTTTCCTTGCGAAATTGAATTACCTGACGGTGAAATTACTAAAGGATGTTATTCATATGATTTTCGTGGGGATTTACAAGAGGTTACACTTGAACGGTTATTTGAAGCAAATTTCACTTCAACAGATTCTATTACGACTGACAAGACACTTTCAACAGAAGAGAAATTTCAGCAACTATCTGCGCAAATTGAAAGTTTTACTGGACTTAACATACGACAAGAATTGGCACAATTATTTGCTTTGGATGCACTTATTTTAAATGAAGACCGCCATACAAATAACATCTTATTTTTGTATGATCCTAAGTTTAAAACATGGTCATTAGCCCCTATTTTTGATAATGGGCTAAGCCTGTTATCTGATGAAAAAGATTATGCACCAGGTAAGCCGATTTCCATATTAAAACGAAAAGTAAAAGCAAAGCCACTTAATTCATCGTTTTCAAAGCAGCTTTCACTTTATGACGGACCACCGTTTATTTATAAAAAACAATTAATAACACGATTAGAAGAAAGCCCTTTTGATTTCGGACGTGCAAAAACAGTGTTAGTGTCACAACTGAATGACCCAATATTTCAAAAGTTATGGATAGAAGGTGAAAATAATGATTGATTATATGAAATTTGATGTGATGTGGATGGATGAGGTTATTGCTTCCGTAGATTTAAAACCAGCAAAAGGTGGTACACCTTATGTCATTAATTATATCGAAGATTTCAATAAGCAGTTTTCACCGAACATGGAAGGCCACATCACACTTGAAGAACTAGAGCGTTGGCTCAAATGGCGGACATTCCCTCCTACCCGAATAAATGCGCAAGAGCTTCTTGAAAGTTTAGGTTTACAAGCTTATAATCGCTGGGGCATTGTCCGTAAAACACATGGCGTTATGGCAGATGACGAAATTTGGCTACGCTTTAAAGGTGAATCACTCACACATCGAGATGTCTGTTTGCGTAAAGATTTGTACTATCCTAGTGATTTCGAAACGTGAATTATTAACAGCCAGTTCCCGGCACATACCGGCAACTGGCTATCGCCTCAACTATGTGGCCAAACTTTGCAATCTTCCTCAAGTAGCCATTTATGTTCTTCTTCAAATAAACGTTCAGTCCACGGGGCGCATAACCACTTATCTTTGGAGTAAAAAAAGTAAATAATGTATATCAAAAAAGCCGAATTCCTTTATAAAGGAATCGACCTTTTGGCACATCCCATAGTCGCAATCTTATTAAGAAAGTTCGTAACGAGGTGTGATACAGAATTCACCAGCAGCTGGTAGTAAGTCCGTTGCACCCACGGCAAACACGCGAATTGTATCGAAGCGTGAAATAGTAAAGGTAAATGCGCCTCCTATTGGTATAACGGTTTGTCTAACGACTGTACCACCTGTACCCGCAACAGGATCAGCTCCCTTTACAAATTGAACAGTAAGTGGGAAGTTGCCAATGTTTTTTATAAAACCTGATGCAAAAATCACTTCGTTTGCATTTGTCGCGTAAATAATTTCAGCGCCTACTACATCATCACCTGCAACGGTGAAACTATTACATACTTTATCTTGGACATATTTTTTAGGCACACAACAACTAAAGTTTCCTCCAACACTTCCATCTTGACACATAAATTAGATTCAACTCCTTCCTAACCGAAATCAGCTTTCTCCTTTATAGTAAATGCTCGAATATAGAAAGCGCTTAGACTTCTGTAACGCTACATTCCATAGATTCTCCAAACTGGCAAAATTGGCCGTAATCTTTAGAGAGAAATGTACGTCAGCACTTATTTCCATGTGTTTTGTACACTACAACAATGACTGCTCTGGAACATACTATTCTTCCATGTACGTGACCACATTTGAATTACATACATAGGATAGAAGAGACAAATACATTGAAGGGAGGAGCTAACGGATTCATGCAAACGAAGAATCCATCCGTTCATTGTGTAAAGGTTCCTAGAGTATACGATTGGCTAAATAAATCAACGGTTATCAAGTTAAAAGAAACAGTTCAATTGGAGCAAAAGAAGTTTGATGATTTTATTTGTTGTGATTTTGCTATTCCGAGCGGCCAATTGGAGCGTACCAATCTATGGACAACATATGGCATTAATCAAATTGGTGGTTCCCTCTGCATTAATTTTAAAAGCGGTTATGGAAATACGTTGGCTGTCTTTGTAAATGATGAAAAACAAGCAGAGATTCGTGAAGGTAGTTCTTTTTCTGCTACCTTTACACATCTTGAATCAATAGAAGTCCAATGTGATGGCAAAAATGTCAATTCGACTAGCTGTCGTGGAGAATTCCAAATCATGTTTCATTACCACCCCAATGATGATTATCAGATTTATTCACCAGAAGACATTCAAAAAACAATTTGTTATGTATCCGATTGTTATGGCAACCCTATTTCTCCCGATCGTGGACGCTCAATCTCGTGTAAAGAGATAACCAGTTCAGAAAATAGAAAGTGCATTTATATGGCAGATGAATGCGGAGAAATGAATTTACTAAACAGAGTCGATTTCTTAGTGGAAGGTTTTATTTGTGTGCAATTCATTAACTATCACGGAGATATTTGCTGTAAATACGTGTTTCCATTTTCTGATGTTGAAACAGTCGTTTTATTCGCTCCTTCTGGAACAGATATTTACTGTCGTGTAATGGATGTGGATTGCAGAGCACATATACTGCCCACCCTCCAGAACAAGCCAAATTGTATAGAAATTGTGCTATTGCTAACTGTTTGTCAAAGCATCCAGTCCGTCAATGAAGTAGTCATTGGACTAAAGGGCACGCTCTGCCTTCCACGCGTATGCACTACTTCACCGTCAGCCGTGCGCGAATATAATGGTTTATCTTTTTTTCTGAATCTCCTTAGTAATTCCAATGATAGTGGATAACATTAGACCAAAGGATTTCGCCAAGTACGAGACCCTTTGGTTTTTTGTTTTTTAAATAATGTGAGAAATTTATGTTTCTCTTTCGTTATAGTAAGTGTAATCTGCCCCCTTTTAACATAGAAAATCCCTCTTGCAACGAATTAAGCAGAGGGATTATTTTTGTTAGTCAATATGACGTTTGAGCACAACTAACACAATGGCGAAGCAAGTTACAATCGTGCACGCAATAAACATCATGGCATACGAGGTAAGCTGGACAACAATACCCATAACGAAGCTTCCTAATGAAAATCCTAAATCATTGGTCGCAAGAAAGACACCTAGTAATAGATGTTTTTTGTCTTCTGGAATGGCAAATGATATGTAGGTCATAATGGTTGGATATAACATGGCAAATGCTAAGCCATTAAAAATAGCAGAAAGATAAATAAAAGATCCAAGCTGCCCCCCATATGCTAGCATTGTCGTACCAATAATTGACGCCAAAAGCACAAGAATAATGAAATTTGGATGCCAATGTCCGTCTGAAGGGATTCGCTTACGCAAAATAAAACGACTTCCAACGACTACAAGGGCTTGGATAAATAAATAGATTGCAATATTGCCAAGCTTAAACTTCAACATATAGAGCGGTAAAAATGTTGATATGGCACCTATAATTGTAGCACCTACGATCATCGTGATAGATGCAATAACTAGACCTTGATGGCGTGATGTTTCTTTTAGTGCACCTAGTAACTCGCGAATTGAAAAAGCAACCCATGCTTTTTGATGTTGCGGTAAAGGTGTACGCATATATATAAGTAATGGCAACATAGCTAATACAACAAGACAAGCAATAAAATAGGTACCATCTAGTTGTTGCCAAAGCCATATAGCCAAAACTGGGCCATAGAGAGAAGGCATCACCGAAGAAAGTGAATACATGGACATCCCTTGTCCTCGGTCTTCATTTTTTAACATATCGTTTATTCCCAGTTGCATCGACATGGAAAAAAAGGCGATAACAACCCCTTGCAATACACGCACAACATAAATGCTATCGATTCCAAACAATACATAAATCATAAGTGTCACAGCATGCCCTACTAACAGCCATTGCATCATTGTTTTCACACTATACTTGGCAACCATCTGACCAGCCCACGGTCTTAAGACCATACATACAAACATTGTGATCCCCATAATAAAGCCAATTTCACCTTCAGAAATGCCACTTATCTCAGCTTGCAGTGGAAAAATAATTGTTAAAATTGAAGATGCTGTAAAAAATAACATAGACAATAAATATAGGTGAAGCATGGCTCCAGAAAGTGGTGAAAACGTATACGTAAAAAGATGTTTATCTGTCATACGATTTTGCCCCTACCTTTGCTTGATATCCTCCTCGATTCTCCAATGAGAATTGTTATCAATTAAAAAATAGGCTATTCTATTTTTTTCGTCAAGTGTTCCTATCTAGAAAAAAAGCACCCCATTCAGGATGCTTCAGAAGGCAATTATTGACGTCTATCTAAAGTGAAGAGAAATTCACCCTCTTACTTTGTCATTTACTATCGATTTGCCGCTACTTTTCCATTTACAAACAATAATCCATATTTATAAAATAGTGAAAAAGATTAATGAGGTGAAGCAATGGATAAAAACAAAAGCTCGTTTATTGTAGCATTTACAAATATAGTGGTTTCATCTTTAGCCCAAATTCTTTATTGGACACTTCTAGAAGAATCCATAAATATGTTTATTTATCAATTTTTACTTTTCCCATTTAGCTTAGTCCTTATCAATATTATCTTTTGGTTTAGTAAATATAAACTTCTATTTTATCAACATGTACTTTCTGCTTACGCAGCTTTCTTTTGTTCAATAATCATTACGTTTATTACAGTGCTATCAACCTCTACTCAGGAATTGCCACCCGGTGAAATTGTATTATTTGCCGATGTCTTATTTGTTCTTATTACAATAACAATACAGCTTATCATTTTATTATTATTAAATACCTTTTTTTATGTAGTTTATCGTATTAATAACTATTGGAGAATAAAAAAGCATTTATAAAGCAAGATATGCTCCCAGGTGTAGACTCATTAAACAATTAATATATTGAGAGCATATCATAATAATTTTTAATGAAGTATTTCACTATTATTATTCGCAATGACAATATTCTCTTTACTAATCGTTGCATGCACCTTATCTTGTTTAAACATATCGATTATCCCGTCTACTACATTTTGAATAATTTGGTCATCAAATGTTGACGCAGTGTTGAGCACAACGGAACAGGTAATTTCTGGATCATTTGAATCTCCTCCGGAAGTTGTCGAAACTAGAATATCTTCACCCTTTAATCCTGTTTGTTGTGCTATAAGTAATTGTAAATCCGCTTCTTTTTGTCGTAGCCATTGCATGGTTTCAACATCGATTTCCTCCATAATCCTTGCCTTCATTTCACCGTTTGGCAATATCTCAATTAATTCACTTGTAACCTCAGGTTGTGGTTTTGCTTGTCCGATAAAATAGTACGATACAGCAATTATCACAACTATTAGCACCGACAATAAGAGTGTTTTTTTAGATTTGCTATTCAACGGTATCACACCTTTTTTAGAATAGTTCGCTACTACAGTTTCCAAGTAAGACAACTAAAATAAAAGCATTGAAATATGTACGAGGCACTTTTTAAATTTTCAACCTCTTAATCTCCTTTCAAATATTTTTTTATTAATTTATCAGAATTTTTCATTACTTTCAATTGAAAACAGAGGAAAATTATTAAAAAAGTTGCCTCCGCAAATTTTCATTGAACGTCACAAATAATGCAATAAATGCCGCAAGTGTTTGACATCTAAATTGCAGTCAATGCGAACTGTTCATTACAGAAATGTCGCATACGATGAAGTTGCTGGTAGTAAGTAAGTCTACACCGCCCCAACTCCTGGGGTCCCAACATATAAAATCCATGTCATTATTGCACGGGTTGTGCTAAGGTAAATTATCGAGACAATTATATTAAGGGTGGAAAATTATGTTAGAAGTAAGTGAAAGTAAATTAGCGCAGTATGTCGTGCATTATGTAAGTGATTCATTAGTTTTCGGTGAGGAAGCATTGTCGCAACCAGAAGTTTTGTTGGAAGCAGCATTTACACAATTAGCATTTAACAAACTCGACTTTGAACAACAATATGAATTTTTTCATGAAACGAATATTGGATTAAATGAAGTGTATACGTATGTCAAAGCTATTTTTGATGAAGAAGCAAGTTTTCTCGAACAGTCCAAGCATATTGCCACACACTTACATAGTGCATCTGGGCATCCCAATATTAAAGATGGCGAGTTGTTTATTGGCTTATTTGACAATTGTTTTATGGCAACAGAGGCCAAAAAAGTAATCGCTATTGTTAAAATTGAAGAAAAAGAAATGTTTTTAGATGTAAAAAATGAACAAAATAAAGTAATTGTCAATGGCATTGACGGCATTAATGTGAAGAAAATCAATAATATGGCCGTTATCATCGATATGGGGGCTGACGAAGCGCCCGTTGTCTTTATGAAAACGAAAAAGAAAGAAGATGTCGTGTACTGGCAAGAACGTTTTTTGAAAATTAAAGTAGCTGACGAACATTATCATAAAACCAACTTAGCATTAACAGAATGTAAAAAATATATTTTAAAAGAAGATAGTTTTTCAAATACTGAAAAGTTGGGCCTTTTAAACAAAACGCTCGATTATTTCCGCAGCGAAGAAGAATTTCAAGTAAACGACTATATTGAAACAGTATTCGAAGAAGCCGATTCAACGCAAAAAGATATTATCATTAATTCAGTCAAACCCTACGAAACAGTGATTTCCGAAAGTGCCATTGCCAAAGCTGAAAAAAGCTATAAACGCAAAATTAAACTAGATTCTGCAATTGAAATCCAAGTGAACGTTCGTGATATCGAGCAAATGGATGAGCTCATTGAAGTCGGTTATGACGAGGAAACGAATCGCAAATTTTATAAAATCTACTTTAATGAAGAAGTATAATGAAGGTGTTCTATTGACTGCATTCAATAGAACACTTTTTTTACTGGGAATGTTCGCGTTTGGGGCCTCCCTTCCAAAGTCTTAATGGCGTTTCATAGGTTTTTAGTGGCGGTTTCCTTCAGTTTAGTGGCGGTTTCTTTGATTTTAGTGGCGATTCCCCAATTTTTATTGGCGATTTACATAAAAATCGCCCAATTCAACTGAATCCAAGTAAAAATCGCGTGGAAGTTTTCTGAGTTTTTTTTTTATTATTATTTTAGAAGACTATCTTTTTGTTAGTAGTACTATCCAAACATGCTTTCTATGCTACAATTTATTAGATGTGAGAAAGGAAGATGTCTTATGAAAATATCCGTTTATGTTGCAAGTGCATTTAGCAAGGATCATAAAGGCGGAAATAAAGCAGGAGTGGTATTGTTTGAGCATACATTGACCACTACTCAAAAAATGGCAATTGCTAAACAACTGGGCTATGCGGAAACTGCATTTATATCGGAATCTGAAATGGCTGATTATAAAATTGAGTATTTTACACCAAAAGAAGAAGTGGATTTATGTGGTCATGCCACAATTGGCTCTTTTGCGATACTGATGCATTTAAATAAACTTTTCAAAAATCGCTATACGATAGAAACGAACAGCGGTGTTCTTACGATTACCATAAAAGATGACATTATCTTCATGGAACAAAACAAACCGGTATTCTATGATATTATATCTCCAAACGAGTTCATCGACTGTTTTGACATTCAAGCTATAGACAATACATACCCCATTCAAATTGTCTCCACGGGCTTAAAAGATATTTTAATTCCTATCAAAAACGAAACAAAATTACATGAACTGCAACTTAATTTTGAAAAAATTAAAGAAATCAGCAAGTATTATAACGTTGTCGGGATGCATCTATATACGTTTAATGACAATCGAATGATCTGCAGAAATTTTGCTCCACTATACGACATCAATGAAGAAGCGGCGACTGGAACTTCAAATGGTGCATTAGCTTGTTATCTATATGAACAGCACCAATTGCAAAAAGAAGTCTATGTATTTGAACAAGGTTATTCTTTACACTCCCCTTCCGAAATATTAGTTAAATTAGCAACCAATAGCGACAATAAAATAGAAAAAGTGTATGTTGGCGGCAAAGGCTATTACTGTGAAACGAAGTGTTTAGATTTAGCAAATATTGAGTAAGACATTGTGTTTGGCTTCAATTTAAAAAGACCGTTGTCACGGTCTTTTTTTTACCAGAGTTAGTTTTCATTTTTAGAAAGATTATGCAAACGCCATTTAAATAAGAATTTCAGCAAGTAATCAAAATTCACAAAAATTGTTATATAGATACTACTAAACGAGACCGTTAAATAAATACTATCATTGAAAGTATATTTATTTGACGTGACCAAACTAAATAATAAGGAATAGGTCAACGCACAAAGTAAATGCTTTAAATACATAACAATAATATTTTTAATTTTACTATAATGTTCAATCAAGATAGATACCAAAACAGCAACAAGCATTGCAGGCCCAGTAAATATAGTTCCATAAATACCATGTGATATGCTGTATGAGTAACCAACAAAAAGTGGAATGATAAATATCCCGATCATTAGTGTAATAATAGCTGCTAGTATTTTGTTTCTTAACATCTTTAGTCACAACCTTTAATCAATATATTCAACCCGACATAATTTTTAATAAACGCAAATAGCTCAAAACTATCCCCAAGAATATTTTGCTTCATCATCTTTGGCCTCTCGATAATTCCCCGAATATTTCTTTCATAGTCTAGGATACTTTTGGATTGTCATCTATTTTACCAGCGATTCAAAGGTTTCTATCAGCGATTTCATCTAGTTTACCAGCGATTCACAGGCTTCTATCAGCGATTTTATCTAGTTTACCAGCGATTCACAGGCTTCTATCAGCGATTTCATCTAGTTTACCAGCGATTCACGGGTTTCTATCAGCGATTTCATCTAGTTTATCGGCGATTCAAAGGTTTCAATCACCGTCATGATTTCCTCTGTTATGCCAGCTCTTCTGTATCTTCCGAATATAAACAATTTGACCGATATGGTAGGCATTATGGGTTGTTACATTGCCCAGTACTTGCCACCAGTTTGCATGAAAGTATCCTTGAACTTTACTTTCTAATTGTTGTTCTGTTAATATTTTTTGCCAATGTAACAGTACTTCTAACAGTTGCTGCTGCAATTCGTCAAATGTTTTATTGTTTGCAATAGTAAACGTACTGTCATTTCCTTCAATGTTGGGCACAGCAAGTACACTATTTTCTATATATCTTGTTTGCCACGTTATATTCCAATAGAGCAAATGCTGTACAATTTCTGCAATACTATTGCTCTCGTCATTTACCTTCCAAAAAGCCTGTGCTTCTGTCAGATTTTGAATAGACTCTGAAAAGGGCACGTACCAACTTGGATCGTTTGCATTTGCTAATAACTGATCTGATAAAACATCTTGAAACATGCCTACCCACTCCTTTATTTTGTTACTGTTAACATTCTCTTTAAAAGAGCATTTCCCTCTTTATAACCATCCAAATAAAAAGATGTTCAAAAAGGATAACGGTTTCTCTTTAAACTATGCTGTTTTTTGAACAGAAAGGAAGAAATACACTGCGTCTTTTAAATTGAAAGGGAATGAATTTCGTAAAGTTCATTGACAAGCTTCAGAACAAATCATAGATTTAGTTAAAGTATATTCAGAGTATACATACCATAATTTCTGTTTGCCATATAGAAAGGAGGATGCAGATTGAAGAAGCTTTGGCTTATTTTTTTAGGATTACTTTTTCTTGTTGGATGCCGTGAAAGTGACCAAGCAATGTTACAAACATTTGAGTTAACGAATGAAATTCAAAAAATGAGCCTAACTGGAAGAGGTCTAATTCCTTATGACGACCATGAAGAAAAAATAGTTAACAGAGAAATCGTAATTGAGAATGTTTCCGATCTTCAAAAGGTTAAAGATGCATTACAAAATGCAACGGAATTAACAGGAAAGATTACAAATGAGGGTCCGTTATTTGTACTAGAATTAATATTCGAGGGCGGATATTCAAAAGTTATTAATTTATGGTACTACACTGAGGCAAATACAGGACATTTTGAAGTAGACGATGTACTGTATCAGTTGAATGAGGATTCCGTCTCACAATTAATTAAACTTTTTGAGTCCTATCGAGAGCAACAAGTTCAATAACTAATACATATTTTTTCTTGTAGAATTAACTGATGGCGCTAATAGAAAAACATCGGTACTAATACCGATGTTTTTATGCGTGTTATTCAACTTGCTATTTTGATTATTTCAATGGAATTTTCAATTCAATATCTTCCCCAATAGGATTGTAGAAATAGTCTATCTTCATTTTGGCTTTACCATCGTAATTTTTAAAGGTTTCCGTTGTATATAGATACTCATCATCCTCTGAGAATGAGCTCCTTGCATTTTCTAACACCGTGCCATCTGCCTTTAAAGCATACTCCAAAAACGGATGGCTTACACTATCATCCCATTTCTTTGCAGCAATTTTTAGGCTTTGCCCCTCTACAGCTATATCCCAATTTAAATAATCTGGTTTTGAGATGACTTCCTGTGTACCAAAATCAACTTCGATAAAATCTTCACCCTTAGGCACTGCATGCACAGCGCCAATAAGCAGTGTCAATTCCTGTGGATCATTGAAATAATTACTTTGCAAATATACTGTAATTTTTCCATTGTCATGATTTGTATATATTGATGAGTAATTTCTAAGTGTTCCTCTACGCTCTCCACTTTCCGTTTCGACTGCAATATCTTCCAGTGCCAATATTTGCATTGTATTGTCTTCATCAACTTCAATATCGACTGCCATTTTTAATGGTGATTGGCGAATTTGCGTAATCGTAAATTTCTGACCTGCGACATCAACCGTACGATTTGCAGTAAACACTTTTTCCTTGGCGATGTCCTTTTGTAAAGTAAACGGTATCGTCATTACAATATTGCCTTTATCTCTATCTTTAAAGTGAAAAATAGCTTTAAAATCCTTTGAAGTATAGGCGATTGGCTCTGAAAAACCAAAATCGACTGAAGATGAGATGGATGTGTTATTGACAACATTATGAGTAAAAGAACAACCGCATTCAATTTCATCCTCCCCTTGGAACAATTGCACTTTGTCCAAAAATAATTCAAAGGGCGCATCCGCATCATAGTAAAGGACAAATCCGGAATAATCTGCTATAACCCCTTGTAATGTAAGCGATAAGCCTTCTTTATGTTGTGTCACATTGATTTCTTCATAGTAATGATTATCCACAATATCCTTTATCCCTTTATCTCTTACTACCGCCGTTACAATGGCGTCCATGCCAGGTATTTTTGCCACATAGCTAGCAATTGTTGGGGATACGCGAATCGAAAATAACAGACTTAAGCAACATAAAAATACGATTGCTACTGAAACGATGCGCCGCTTTGTTGTTTTTTCTCGCTTCACTTTACGCAATGCGTCCATGCGCAGTTGTTGCAGCTTGTCCTTTGGAACGTCAATTGGTTGTTTACTCATAGCCAGTCCTCCTTTTCTCTAGCAAAGATTCTGAGCTTCTTTAAAATGTGATGGAGCTTAGACTTTACAGTGCCCTCAGGAATTTGATTGAGCTCAGCAATTTCTTTGTTTTTTAGTTGCTGAAAATATTTCATATAGACGAGTTGTTGCTCAGACAATGTTAATTGCTCTAACAATCTCTCGATATCTGAGTAAATGGCCCATTCAAATAAATGATATTCTTCAATTTGAACAGTTTGTTGACGTTTACGTAAATGGTCTTTACAACAATTGATTAAGACGCGCACGAGCCAAGTTCTTGCATATTCGGGCTGCTGAACAGTATGCATTTTTTTCAGTGCTTTCAAAATGAACTCCTGCATCACGTCTAAAGTGTCCTGCTCATTTTTCATGTATGTAAAAGCCATACGATATAAAATTTCTTCATCCATTTCAATAAGGGAAAGTATCGCTTGATGATCGCCACGAATAGCACGCTTTGTCATATCTGTATCCATTGGTTTCGCCTCCTTCCCTCATTAGACTGTAAAATACTTCATTTCGTTCAAAAATTTTTAAATAAAAAGAATCCATTTTAGCAAAATGGATTCCTATGTCATAAAAGCTTAGCTATATTCTAATTTTTTAATATCTTCAATGAGCATTTCAACATCTGCCTTTTTCGTAGCCCAGCTCGTACAGAATCTTACAACACTGTGCGTTGCATCGACTTGTTCCCAATAGGAAAATGAATAATTCTCGCTCAATTTAGTTAACACATCATTCGATAAAATTGGAAACTGCTGATTTGTTGTAGAATCATATTTCAATGCAAAGCCTTTTTCAACAAATGCCTCTCGTATTTGCATGGCCAATTCCACCGCATGATTCGAAATTTCATAATATAAGCCATCTTCAAACAACGTTTCAAACTGAATGCCTAATAATCTGCCTTTTGCGAGCATGCCGCCTCGTTGCTTAATAAAATAGCGAAAATCTTTTTTTAGATGTTCATTTATAATGACAACCGCTTCCCCAAACATTGCGCCTACTTTCGTTCCTCCAATATAGAAGACATCACAAAGTCTAGCGATATCTGCTAACGATAAATCATTGTCCTGTGCAACGAGACCATATCCTAAGCGCGCGCCATCCATCACCAAAGGCAAACGACATTGTCGGCAAACTTCACTTAATGCTTCCAATTCGGATTTACTGTAAGTCGTCCCATTCTCGGTAGGATGAGATATGTAAACTAAGCCTGGCTGAACCATATGCTCATGCGTAACATCTTCCCAATGCGCATCATATAATTCTTTTACTTGTTGCGCTGTAATTTTGCCATCTGCACTCGGCAAAGTCAGCACTTTATGACCAGTCGCTTCAATTGCGCCTGTTTCATGTACTGCAATATGCCCCGTCGTAGCCGCAACTGCACCTTGGTGCGGACGTAATATAGAAGAAATAATCGTCGTATTCGTTTGGGTACCGCCAACTAAGAAGTGAACATCTGCATTGTCGTCTTCACACGCTTTTTGAATATACGTTCTCGCTCGTTCACAATGTTCATCCATTCCGTATCCTGGTGTCTGTTCTTCATTTGTTTCCATTAATCGAGTCAAAATGCGCTGATGGGCGCCTTCTGCATAATCACTTTCAAAACGTATCATTTATGTATTCCTCCAACATCGTGTATTTCTTTCCTAGCATAACCGATTCAATTACTGCGAAGCATTTATATAGTACACTAGATGATCAGTCCACGCATTGTTTTCGTAGATAAATCCTTGTCTCGTGCATTCGTAAACCATGCCAACGCTTTCAGCTAACCTTATCGATGGTATATTATCAAGATTAATATGTGCTTCTATTCGATGATAATTTAATTTTCCAAACGCTAAATCAAGCGCTGCTTTGACAGCCTCCTTCGCGTAACCTTTTCTCCAAAAGTGGTTATGGATTGTATAGCCAAATCTTGCCCACTGAAATTCTTCCCTTATTATAGTCGAAAAGTCTATAAAGCCAAGGTGACTATTATCTGCTTTTCTAAAGACACCCAATACATAAACTTTATCTTCTTCTGCCATTTGATGATGTTTCATCACTAAATCACGAAACCACTCTTTCGTACAGATGCTCATATCTATTTTACCTTCATCGTATGAATGTTGAGAAGGGTAACGATTTTCATATTGGGAAAGCCAAGAAGAATAATCTTCTTCTACTAGCAATCGGATAACTAATCTTTCCGTTTCTGTTTGTAACGTATTCAATCGAACACCTCATCTACATTACTTTCTCTTAAATAAGTTCTCCTGAGAATCGAAAAATCCTTTTCCTATATCCTCCCCCTCTGGTCTCATCATTGTGAAGCCATAAAATCACAGTGTGGCTAAAATTTCTTTTGCGATTTCATCCAGTTCTTCCGCCAGTTCATTTGCAGTAGGAGTTTCCGCCACCCTTGATAAATACGCTGTAAATTGCATTCTTGACTCTACTGGCAATTCAATTACTAAAAAGTGTAGAATAAACCACTTCCAATTGTCATCATCTGAAGCCAAAACATCTTGTACATAAGGTACAATTTCCTTAGGGAAAGTTAATAGTATCTCCAATACGCCAGGTGCAACTGGCCAATTTGTATCCTGAATAAACACAAGGAGTTCAGGCAATAAAGATTCTACTATATTTCTATCTAGCTTTTTAAGCTTTTCAACCTTCTTGATATCATATTTATCTCTAGGTAGTAAACCTTCAAATCCGGCCAAATACAGCACGCCTTTCTAATTCAATGTGTATTCTACTAAAATACACTGTTAGCACAATTTGAGGAAGGATTATAAATTAATTTTGCAAGCCTTGTTTTACAACTATCACGTTCGGTCTGTTCTCATTATAGTATGAAAATAGAATACAACCCGCAATAGCAATAACACTACCTATCACTTGCATCCAAGTCAGTTTTTCACCTAATAATAAAAAGGCTAAAATAGCCGTGAATATTGGATTAAAATTTAAGAATACGCCTGAAATGGTCGAGCCTACATGATGCACACAAATATTCCAAAACAACATACATACGACTGTCGCTAAGATGCCAGTATATAGAATCCCAAAGATAAAAGAACTATTGATATTGGACACGCTAAATGTAGGCGCACTAATCGGTAACAGCATGATCAGCCCAAAAATGGCAGCGTATAAAGTGGACATTAGAGCTGAAGTTTTCGTCATCGCCCATTTACTACAAATCGTATAGAGCCCCCAAGTACAAACAGCGGCAAGCATCCATAGGTCTCCTATATTAAATTTGAAAGAGAGTAAGTAGTCTATTTTGCCTTTTGATAGGACAAGCATAACCCCCAACAAACAAACACCCATTGCAATAATTTGTCGCAGATTTATTTTTTCTTTCAAAAAAAGTGCTGAACAACTAGCGATGGAAATCATATTTAACGTTGATATTAAGCCAACATTTGTTGCGGTTGTATGCGCTAATGCTAAAAACTGTAGAAGGTTAAATAGCACAACACCTGTTAACCCCATTAAAACCAATGGTAGGATGGCGTTTTTGGGAGGTATAATCTTTTTTTCTTTCCACCATACAATGGGCACAAGACAAATAACTGCCATCATCCACCTTAAAGTCGTCAGGGTAACAGGGGAAGCATGCTCAACAAGCGTTTTACTAATAACAAAACTCCCCGCCCATAATAAACAAGTTGACAGCAGTAAGGCATAATACTTCATTGCTAGTTCTTCCCTTCTTGCCAAATTTGTTTATTCTTCTATTGGATTTTGAGGCCCTTGTAATGTTAATTGATAAAAGGCTAAATCAAGCCAAGTATTAAATTTATAGCCTGCTTTTTTAATCGTGCCTGCATATTCAAAGCCGAAGTTTTTATGCATAGCTATGCTTTTTTCATTTTGTGCATCAATCCCCGCAATTAATGTCATGTATTCTCGTTTTGTTGCAATATCGATTAACTCTTTCAGTAGTGTCGTTCCTATGCCCATTTTTCGATAATTTTTATTAACGTAAATAGAATGTTCAATCGAATATTTATAAGCTGGCCACGCTCGAAAAGGACCAAATGTCGCATAGCCTACTACTTTATTTTCAAATTCATAAACTAATATCGGGTAGCCTTCCTGCCTTTTTTGCTCATACCACCGCTGTCTACTTTCCAATGTTTCCGGTTTATACGTATAAACAGCAGTCGTATGGAGAATGGCGTCATTATAAATGTCTAACATATCCATTAAGTCATTTGGCGTTGCTTCCCGTATCATGCTTCTCTTCCTTTCCATTGGTGCTTTTCTTTCTATAGTAATGCTCTTGCATCACAACGTAAAATTGAACTTTTTAAGCCCTTGCTATAGACTAAAGTTATAGCAAGACTACACGTGGGATGGTGAGGACATGACATTTCAGCAATTTCGTTACATAGTAGAAATCGCCAAACATAATTCCATTAGCAAAGCCGCTTCAGCACTTTTCGTCACACAGCCTAGCATCAGTAAATCAGTGCGTGATTTGGAGGATGAGCTTGGCATTACGATTTTAGATTGCACGAACAAAGGGGTCGTTTTTACAAAAGAAGGCACTGAATTATTGTTTTATGCGAAAATGCTTTTGGAACAAACCGAAGCTGTAAAGCATCATTTTGATAAGGAGAAAAACACTGGCTTAACGAAGTTTTCCATTTCGTCTCAACATTATAGTTTCGCCATAGAGGCAGTTGCCAATTTAATGGCGCATTTTAAAGAACGGAAATATGAGCTAGCAGTTCGTGAAGGGAAGTCAACAGACGTAATAGATGATGTCTATTCCAGCAGAAGCATTGTCGGTATTTTATCTGTAAGCGAATTAAAAAAACCGTTTTTCGAGCGCCATTTTATAGCGAAAGCGTTACAGTTTACGCCACTCGCTTCAGTAAAACAGCACGTCTTTTTACGCAAAGAACATCCTTTAGCACATGCTCAAACGATTTCACTGAAGCAATTACGTAACTATCCTTATTTAAGCTATCAGCAGGATGATATGCTGTTACATTTTGCAGAAGAAACAGTGGATGTCAACAACATCGAAAAGCTCGTTTACGTAACAGATCGCGGCACGATGAATAACCTACTGTCAAATACAAATGGTTACAACATTGGCACAGGTTGCATAGTGGATCATTATATGCACCCCAATATTATGTCAATTCCATTAGAAGAAAATCATCCAATGCAAGTGGGCTATGTCAAACGTAATGATGTTTTTTTGCCCGAAGAGCTTCTCGACTACCTCAAGTTTGTAAAAGTTGCATTGGAAAAGTCGTTGCCTATTGAAAATTAAAATGAAGAAATGGTTTTTTTTAACATAAGATAGCTTTACTACAATCACACGGAGGGCTATATGAAAAATGATAAATTTAATGCATTTCTACAAATTGCAGAAAAGCTAAATGAACTTAACATCATTCCATTGTTAATGGGGTCGGTCGGATTGGAAATGGTTACAGGCAAGAGTTGGGATGCACAAGACTTAGATATTCATATCCCTGGTGATAAAAGAGGCTGGCTAGTGCCACCTGAACTAAATATAGATCAATGGGAGACTATCGTAAAAATGATGCATTCAATGGGCTATCGCTTAATTGATTTACACGAACATGAATTTACTAAAGATGGATTATCAGTTGAGTTTGGTATTATCGATACTTTACCAAGTTTTGCAGGCGTTCAGTTAAAGAATGTGAAAATGCAGCAATTGGGAGAGGTAAAATATTATTTACTAAATGCTGCACAATATTTAAAGGTTTACGAATCTTCGTCCAAAGATAGTTATCGCGCAAATAACAATAATAATAAAGATATGGGCAAAATAGTTTTCTTAAAAAGAATGCTAAATAGCAACTCCAAATTTAACTAATGCATAGAAAGGAAAAGTGCAATATTTCCTACATTAAACAAAAAAAGAGCTGCTTTAGCAACTCCATGTTTGTGCCTATCAAAGCTGTTTCAACCATTCTGTCATCACTTTTTCTGCGCTCGCTTCTTTAGGCAGCCTTTTATAAAATTTTCTGTAAGGCTCTTCGTTTGTAAAGAAAAGAATTTTTTCATTGGTCTCTTTGGCATAATAACAGTATCCTTCAAACATAGTATCATCTATATAAGCAATAGGATGTTCATGTTGCATCGTGCACAAAACCATCTCAGCATTTAAATTACTATAAATTGCTTCTACTTGATATAAAAAATCTTTATGCACAGGAATAACTGGGCAATAGATAGTTTCTCGTTGTTGATCGCCAAAATACTGTTCTTCAACAATGATCTCATAATAATCCGCTTCGTTAAACGTTTCTTTTTGTCGTTCCTTAAGGAAAATATTAATAAACTTATTTGAAAGTTTATGCAAATGTCGTTGCGGCGGAATATTTTCCCCAAATAATAATAATGTTAAACTTTCCATTTCATTCTCCTAACTAGCACTAACCATCTTAACTATTACCATGATTTTAACGAAATCCTATAATAATTGCAAAAATAATTTCATTGGTAAGCGCAATCAATCTACTTGTTCACTCAAAATTTTTAAAAGACTTTTCCATTCGTCTTTTTCGTAGATTCAACAGCATCAAAGCATCATGCCTCTTTTACATTCATTAAGTCATAGTGAGAATCAACCATCATGAAACGTAATTTTTCATCATCAATTAGCCTTATTAAATGCTGGAACGTTTCTTGCCATTTACTTGTTGAGACACTTTTATTCTATGAGTAGTCCAACAATAAGACCAATCCTTTTAACAAACAATACCTAATACTAAAACACAATGGTTCGTGGATTTAACATCAACTCAAAATATACATTTTTCTGCTGCATACAAACGTTGTATTGAAGCAAACTATAGACAAGTCATTTTATGTATGATGAAGGAGGGATTAGATGTTTGATCAAATTGCGTATTATATTTTAAGAGGCCTGTTAGTTCTGACGGTGTTCGTTGTTTTCTTTGGAATAGGTATTGGGGATACACTAATTAGAAAAAAATAAAACATCATGCAACTCTATAGTTTAATCAGTTAATACAGTCTTTATACAGATAACAGACTGTATTTTTTTATTATTATAACGTTCTCATAAAAGTAGTCCCCTTTGTAGCTAGATTGAAGAAAAAGGTATAATCATACGAATGTTGAAGTAGTACATAGAGTATCTTTTGTTTAAGAAAAGGCTAAAAGTGTTTAATTGATAAGGGGGAAAACTATGAAGAATAAAATGATTAAGTTGATTTCTTTACTTTTTTTAGTGACACTTGTCGGTTGTAACAATATTGATAAGAACGAAACTCCAGAGGCAAGTTCTACATTTTCATTACCAGTTACTTTTAATGATGGAACAAAAGGTGAGTATTTGTTAATTGGTGAAGAAGGAAAAGTTGGTTTTTTAGTCGGTTCTGGTAAAAAAGGTGAAGCAATTGAAGAAAAGATTATTGCTAATAAAGGAAGTAAGTATATGTGGCATTTTTGGGGAGATAAAGATCGAATTAGTGGTAATTTTAAAGTAGTTGGAACTGATAAAGAAGGCAAAGAACATCCCGTGTTGGTATCTGGTACGGATACCGTCTGGCAATATGCCAATACTTCCATTAGCCCTAGTAACGGTGCTGATTCTCATATTCCTTCAAATATGTTGTTCCCGACAAGCGGATTATGGAAATTAGACATATATTTTAATGAGAAGTTATTTGGTAAACTAGTTGTTAACGTTGTAGAAAGCTAAATCATCTTCACCTAATCAAGGTCTATAGTGGAACAAGTTGAAGTGAAAATTGAACTGGCAGTATACAATAAAGAAGAAAACAACTTGGTTTTATCATACCAAGTTGTTTTCCTTTTCCACTTTTATTGAATATAAAGGTCGGCTATCAACCACACTCAGTGTAACTGAGTTTAAAGGAGGATAGTCGCCCCCTACTTTACATTACAAGTCTATCGGCTTGCCACCAGTCACCCCATAAATCTGACCGGTGATATAGCTTCCTTCATCGGAGGCTAGAAGAACATATACAGGCGCAAGCTCTACTGGCTGTCCGGCACGGCCGAGAGGCGTATTTTGACCAAACGCAGGAATTTGTCCTTCCAATTGACCATTATCCAACTGCAACGGCGTCCAAATTGGCCCTGGTGCGACACCATTGACACGTACACCCTTCGTGGCAAAGTAGGCGGATAAGGATACCATAAAGTTGCTTATCGCTCCTTTAGTAGCGGCATAATCCATTAAAGATGGGGACGGGTCAAAAGATTGAACCGATGTAGTCGTAATAATTGCACTTCCTGGTGCCAGATGTTTTTCTGCGGCTTTTACGGTCTCAAACATGCTGATGATGTTCACTTTGAAAGTGTCCTGCACTTGTTCGATTGTTAAGTCACTTAAAGATGGCTGTGCGATTTGTTGCGCAGCATTCAATACAAGAATGTCCAATTCACCAAAAGCTTCCACTGTTTTTGTCACAATCTCTGTTGCCGCACCATCTTCCCGCAAGTCATATGGTAGTAACAATGCTTTTCTGCCCGCTGTTTCAATTAAATCTTTGACTACGTTGGCATCTTCCTCTTCACCCGGGAAAAATTGAATAGCCACATTTGCGCCTTCGCGTGCATAGGCAATGGCGACAGCTCGGCCAATTCCGGAGTCACCCCCAGTAATCAAGGCATTGCGCCCTTCTAGACGATTGTATCCTTTATATGATTCTTCTCCACAGTCAGGTTTGGGACTCATTTCATTCTGAAGTGCTGGAGTGTGCTGTTCTTGATCCGGGAATTTTCCTGTATGAAATTTCTTGCGTGGGTCTGTTAGATGTGAGTTTCCCATCAAAAATCATCTCCTATTTTGTTTAATTAAGTTACGAGCTTGCACTATTTAAATCGTGTTACAATTTTTAGCTACCCTGTGGTGATTTACTTTAAACAGCTTCAAACCTCTTCCCCTTAGGAATTAGTCATCTACTTTTCAGTATAAAAAGAAAAACACCCGATGTAAGCGAGCCAACTAGTCCATTTAGAAATGGATAGTTTGAACACTTACATCGGGTGTTTTAAGTATCTCTATATTAAAGTTATTTAAAGATTTGTGCTTAAGCTTGTAATGCCTCAATGGTTTGAGCGACTTGCTCTTCCGTTAAATTGTGACGCACGATGTAACGGTTGCGTGCATGCTTTGTACATTCGATTGTACAGCCACCTAAATGCTTTGCTTCATTTTCTTCTGTTGCGATGATTTGCTTGTTACATTCAGGGTTTGCACAGTTAATGTAACGTTCACAAGGTTCACCGTCATAGTGATCACGACCAATAATGACATGCTCTACTTGGTTGATTGGCACTGTTAAACGCTCATCAAATACGTACATTTTACCGTCCCATAATTGGCCTTTCGTTACAGGGTCTTTTCCGTATGTTGCAACACCGCCATGTAATTGACCGACCTCGCCAAAGCCTTCACGTTTCATCCAACCTGAAAACTTCTCACAACGAATCCCACCCGTGCAATAGGTTAATACATTTTTCCCTTCGAATAGCTCGCGGTTGGCACGTACCCATTCCGGTGTATCACGGAAGTTTTCTACATCTGGTCGAATCGCGCCACGAAAATGGCCGACATCGTATTCGTACGTGTTACGCACATCTAATACCACTGTATTTTCATCTTGCATTTCAGCAAGGAATTGTTCTGGTGACAGGTAGCGACCTGTTAATTCATGCGGGTTTACGTCTTCTTCTAAACCTAAGTTTACTAACTCAGGACGTGGGCGTACGTGCATTTTTTTAAATGCATGGCCATCTGCCGCATCAATTTTGAAAACAATGCCTTCAAATAATGGGTCTGCTTGCATGTTTGCCATGTATTGCTCTGTCTGCTCAATCGTACCCGAAACCGTACCGTTAATACCCTCATTGGCTACTAAAATACGTCCTTTTAAACCGATTTCTTTACACATTTCTAAATGCGTAGCAGAAAACGCCGCTGGATCTTCAATCTTTGTGTAATGGTAATATAATAATACTTGATAATTCATTGTTTCCACCTATCATCTCATATATTTGCAGGATATACCTGATAGTGTCTTTTACGACCTATTAACAATAAAGCATTTTTATTTAAAATGCTATCGGTAATTAGGCTGAAATGGACAGTAAATAATGTTATTCCATCATATGGAATTAAAAAAGCATAAATTATCTTCACGAATTGCATCCAATTCTGCTGACACACGCTGTATACAAAGGAAAACCCCAGAAATGTTGGTTTAACAGCATTTCTAGGGTTTTCGGTTCCTTGCCAACCTTTCATTCTTGGCAGAAGTAAAGTTTATTTACTTTTTTACTTTGTAGCCAATAAACAAGATCAAAAACCAAACTGGTGCGACATAGAGGGCTACACGCATATCTGGAATAAACGCCATTAACACAATAACCATTAATAAAAATGCAATGGCAAGGTACGTAGAAAAAGGATAAAGCGGTATTTTGAATTTCAGTTCGGCTACTTCCTCTTTCGTTTTCGCTTTTCTAAATTGCAATTGTGCTAATAAAATAATCATCCAGCTTGTAATCACTGCAACAGTTGCCACAGCAGAAATATAGATGAACACTTTTTCCGGTACAACATAGTTTAGGACAACCGCAAGTAATAACACCGCTGCAGAAAATAAAATCCCTCTTTGCGGACTACCGTTTTTGCTTACTGTTTGGAAATATTTCGGACCATCTTTTTGTACCGATAAGTTGTGTAGCATGCGTCCTGAACCATATAAACCACTATTAAATGCAGACATTGCCGCTGTAATGACAACAAAGTTAATAATGTGAGCCGCAGCAGGAATGCCGACGTAATCAAAAATTTGAACAAATGGACTACCTTCTGAACCAACTTCGTTCCAAGGATAAATAACCATCATAACCCCTAATGCACCAATGTAGAAAATTAAAATACGCCAAACGATGTTGTTAACAGCTGCAGGAATGGATTTGCTAGGATTTTTTGCTTCTCCTGCTGAAATACCCACTAATTCAACTCCACCGAATGAGAACATAACTAATACGAGTGAAATTAAAATACCGTGGAAACCATTTGGCATGAAGCCACCGTGTGCCCATAAATTATCGAAACCAATTGCTTCCCCGTGATTGCCAACCCCGAAGAAAATAATGGCTAGACCTAGAACGATCATACCGATAATCGCAACCACTTTAATCATCGCAAACCAGAATTCGAATTCTCCGTAAGCTTTTACATTTGCTAAGTTTACAAGCGTCATCAAAACAAGTACAACAAGGGCAGTTACCCATTGTGGAATATCAGGGAACCAGTAGTTAATGTATACACCGACTACTGTCAATTCTGCCATGCCAACGACAATCCACATGAACCAATACGTCCAACCAGATAAGAACCCAGCAAAGCGTCCTAAATATTTATTTGCGTACGTACTGAACGAGCCTGATACAGGTTCCTCTACTGCCATTTCGCCTAAAGCACGCATAATTGTGAAAATAACTAATCCGCCAATTAAATATGCGAGTAAAATAGAGGGCCCAGCCATTTGAATTGTTGAACTAGAGCCATAAAACAAACCGACTCCGATGGATCCGCCAAGTGCAATAAGTTGCATATGACGAGTACTTAATCCGCGCTTTAGCTGTGAATCTTGTTGATTTTCTTTCATAATGTCTTTCTCCTATTACGTTTAGATTTTCAAATACTTTGCTCAAAAAAGGAATAAAAAAAACGCCCTTTTGGATTAACCAAAAGGACGATTCAACTCGTGTTACCACCTTTAATTTATAAGTAATTCACATTACTTACCTTAAGAAGTACGGTCATTTGACGATACTCTCGCACGTGATTACGGGTGCTTACCGGCGTAGCCTACTAAGAATAATCTTTTCGGTACACAGCTCCAAGATGAATTCTCAATTGTTTTACATGCACCTCTCATCAACCGGTAACTTTCTGTTCGTAAAAATAACTGATACTATTTCTTTTCATAGCCTTTGTTCTATACAAATATTTTTGAATTGTTTTTCATTTTATAGAAAAAAATTATTTTGTCAATATATTTCTCGAAATTTCTTCATAACCCGCTTAAAAAACTATGACCTTACACCTTACTAATAACACTAAAATAGAAAATCTATTGTTCTTCTTCATATTTTTCAAATACCAAATCATTTACTTTTATTTGACCATATGACCCACTACTTTTAGGAATAGCCGCAACAAATCGCCAGCCCTCTTTACTATACTTATCGATTATTTCCCTATGGCTCTCCAATGTAAATAAACCCTCAACCTTTGCTTCTACATACATATATTTATACATTTTTATACACCTCAAAGTATTTACCGTGTTTTGCGGTACAACGAAACATTTCATTTGTTACTACCTCAACTTTTATTAATTCCACCGGATAAACCCATAAACAACTCTAATGTAAATAATAACACAATTTTCCTTTTTATGTTTTGGAGTAATTCTCAATTAAATGGCCCGATTGTTGAGGATTGCAAAATATATAGTCCCCTTCATTTCGTTTTTTTATTTACTGAAGCGTAGCCCTACCACACCTTTCATACATTAATTACATTATTTATTTTATTACATTGTTGATTTTATAGAACATATATAAACAGTATTGAATGTCGCTTAGATACTCGTATCCTTTAGTTGAACCATAACGGTTGAGCATTCTTACTGCTAGTACGTTTTCCTCTAAAATGACGAACAGCGCTACATAGGTGTAACCAAGTAATTTAAATTGAAATACACATCTATTTATACTAAATGTCTAAATATTTTAGTATTTTAAAACCAACATATTCATCTTTTACAGGAAATTGCATTCTATAGTAACAATTCCAATAACTAGTAACTCTACTTTTAGTTTTTTCGGCGAAATCAAGATTTTCTTCTAAGAAATCTTTTAATGGACTCATGTCTATTTTAGACAAATACAAGTAAATGGTGTCTAAGATTTCAATAACATATTCACCAATTAACCGGACTATATATGGAGTAACCCAATGATAATTAGGTAATTGCCTTAGAATAAAAGTTAAATACTTTTCCCTTAAAAACCCATTGTAATGTCTTGTAAATAAACAAGCTAATATTGTTCTTTGTTGTTCAGTGAAACCTTCCCAATTCTCTTTAGATGGTTCATAAAAATAAATTCGCTCAGGTATGATAAGTGTTTCTTGCTCGTAGTTTACTTTAAAAAATATTGGTGGATTTTTTGTTTCCTGATATAAAGTATTTAAAACTATATGGAGATCTTTTTTTAATTTGTTAGGAAACCCTTCTAATTTTTCTTTATTATTTTTAAGCATAATTTATATCCTCGCTAACAAGGTATTTTTTCATTATTTAGTTTTTAATTGTATTTTATCAGGAAAGCGCCTGATTGTAGAATAACTAACATATACGTTGTTTCACCATTAAATGGTTTACCTAGTCTAGCTAAAAGGTCAAACAAAATTGATCTTTTGAATGGTTTCAAAAGATCGACTAATCTATAATGTTCAGAGATGTACAATGATTTAATTTAGAAAGAAGCTGAGAGATAAAATGAAATTTCGTTTAAAAGATGGAAATGAAGTAACGATTAAAGAGGCGACTAAAGAATACGCCCAACAAATGATCGATTTCTATAATATTGTGGGTGGAGAAACGGATTTTCTTTCATTCGGAAAAAATGAATTTACACGCAATCAAGAGGAATATGAAGCGTTTATTGAATCTACACAACTGGAGCAAAACTCCATCATATTACTTGCAACTATAAATGACGAAATCATTAGTATCGCCTCTATTAATTCTAGCCAGAAAGACAGAATGAAACATGTAGGTACATTAGGAATCGTTATTAGCGAACAGTATACGGGGCTAGGCTTAGGCAGAAAAATGATGGAACAACTGATTCAGTGGGCATCCTCAAATGGGATAACTAACAAAATTAGTCTCGTCACTAGAGAAGATAATGTTACAGCCATTAAATTGTACGAAAAGCTAGGGTTTGAACAAGAAGGCCTCATTAAAAAAGACAATTTCATTAATGGCGTTTATTACAACACACTTCTAATGGGATTATTTATTTAGTCTTTATTGGGAGAAATGATCGTGCATTTATACGCTGTAGAATATAAAATATACGGGCGAATATACCTGTGCTATTAAATACCTTCCGTATAATCCAATCAATTACTTGCGCTCGACTTTCTTAAAGAAGAAACCCCTCTCTTTAAATCATTCACTTAAAATATGAAAGCAAAATGAAAAGACCTGAGTCCATACAATATCGGACTCAGGTCTTAAAATTTTTTTGGGTCAGTTTACTTCCTGTTTTAAGTGATTCCTATTGCTACTGCTACAATTAATGCAACACAAGCAATTACTACCCAACCAAGTATCATCTTCCAAATAAATTTAATCCACTTTTCATATGGGATACCTGCAACAGCTAAATAGGCCATTAATGCAGATGAAGTAGGGATAATAGAGTTTGTTAGGGAATCACCATATTGAAAGGCTAAAACAGCCACTTGTCGTTCTAATCCTAATAAATCAGTAATTGGAACCATAATTGGCATTGTTGCCGCTGCCTGTCCACTGCCCGATGAAATAAATAAGTTCAAAATTGCTTGGATAATTAACATGCCGATTGCGCTAATAGCATGTGGTAAATGTCCAATTGTTTCAGATGCTGCATACACAATCGTATCTATAATTTTCCCCTGTTCTAAAACAACCGTAATGGCACGGGCAAAGCCTACAATTAAAGCACCAAACGTTACAGCCTTCGCTCCCTCAATAAAGGAATCAAAAATAGTGGCAGGTTTTAAACCACCAATTAATCCTGCAACTAACCCCATAATTAAAAAGGATGCAGTTAGCTGTGTTAAGAACCAACCCCAATTAAAGACACCATAAATATTAAAAGCAATTCCACAAGCCATGACGATAAATACAAATTTATGCTTTCCAGTTAATGTAGGAATTTCAATTGCTGCTACATTGGATTTAGCTTTTTGCTCAATATCATAAATAACGCTTGCTCGTGGGTTCTTTTTCACCTTAAAAGCATAGCGAGATACATAGAAAATAGCAAAACCTAATACAAAAACATAGACTACTGCACGGAAGCCAATCCCTGAGAATAATGGTACATCTGCTAATGACTGCGCAACACCAACTGTAAAGGGATTAAGCATTCCTCCAAAAAATCCACTGGCAGCACCAAGTGTAATCATGGCAGTTCCTGTTACAGCATCAAAGCCCATCGCGCGGGCAATGGCGACTCCAATTGGAACGAAAATAATGGTTTCTTCCGCCATCCCCATCGTAAAGCCACCAACAGAGAATAAAATCATTGATAAAGGAATAAGTAATTTTTCTCTGCCTTCTAAAGCTTTTACTCCTTTATAGACACCCGCTTCAATGGCACCTGTTGAATGAATAATTCCAAATACACCACTAACTAAGAAAATATAGAAAATAATTTGAGCTCCTTTTTCAAGCCCCATTGGAATCGCTGTAAACATTTCGAAAAATGAAACTGGATCACTCTCAATATGATGATAGCTTCCATCTACAACGAGCATTCGCCCTTCCTCATCTTCTACACGATCAAACTCACCTGCAGGAACAATATAACTTAAAATACCTGCTAAAAAAATAATAGCAAAAATAATGGTATATGTATGAGGTACTTTGAGCCAACTCCTCTTCTTTACGCTCTGTTCATTTTCCATTAAATCACGCCCTTTCATAGATTTAGACATATTGTCGTTTTATGTCGTTAATAGTGAATAAATATACATGAGTTAGAATTCTTTGTAAAGTCTTAATTTTCCCCTATTTCAAAATTACTTTGCTTGTTGCCTTATAAATCTTGCTCGGACGACCTTCATGATAGATAGGTTGCTTCTATCTACTAACTAAAAAAATCATGCACAATTAACAAATTACTATTGCATTCATTGAACTGAAGTGAAAGATTGATAAAGCGCTTACAATATTATAGTTGTTACTACTACGGTAATATATCTTGATATATGTATTCATCTTTGTTAAGAGGTTCACTTCTATCACATTTTCTACTAATCAATTCACACGCTGCATTTATTTTTATAGCAACTTGATTAAAATGACTAGTGAATGTTAAGCAATACTGCATACTATGACTATATAATCTGCAGATTATGATTCTTTCATTTTGAGGAGGTGAAATTTACATGCCTTTAACTACTGGTCCAATCGAAAATGTAGGAAATCTACCAGCTAACGCCTCTAGCGTTCGTATTAAAGTTCTCAATCTCACTGGCGGTTTATTAACAGGAGTAGTGAGAGTTTTCAGACTAAACGGCTCTAGACAATTATTATCAACAACTCCTTTTGCTGCGAATGCCAACGCTTCTACTTTTGTAACGCCTAGTGTAGGTGGTGCGGCACAATATGAGGTTGAAATTGTTCCTAATCAAACAGGCGGTTTATACAGCGTTTACGGGCGAACAGCTTCAGGTGTAATCATCGATGCCCAACGATTCGTGAACTCAGAATTAACACCGATTCTTTAATTATATAAACAGATTTTAACAGTTAAAATCCACGGAAGCCTTATATTAAAATATAAGGCTTTTCGTATTTTTATCCATTCACTTCCTGAACAATATTCTTCAAGTAACTAAGCAATCCTCCGAAGCATTGCGTTGCTTGAGTAGCTTTGCCTCCACTTTCAAACATTGATATTAATGCATGGTTGATTTTAAAGAACATTTATAAACAGTATCTCCAAAAGACCGAATATCACTTAGATAGTCGTATCCTTTAGATGAACCAAAACGATTGAGCATTCTTACTGCCACTAAGTTTTCCTCTGGAATGACGAGCAGCGCTACATTGGTGTAGCCGAGTAATTGATAGGAACCTTTTGGCACTGTATCGCCTATTTGATTAAAGCTATAGTTTGTATCTTTTACAAACCACAAAAATCCGTTCTTCTGAATAGGAAGTGTTGGTTTAGGCGTTTGAATCGATGTAGCCATCTGTATGATTTCTCGAGGAATCAGCTGTTTGCCTGCCCATTGTCCTTCTGTTAAATGAATGTACCCCCATAATGCAAGCTCTTGTGCAGATACATACATATTCATTCTAGAACCATCCACTACATCCGTTTCAGTCCAAAAGCGGTCATCTGCATCTCGAATAGCATCGGCAATTTTTGAATGAGGCTTACTCATCTTAATCCATTCTGTCGACTGAAAGCCTAATGGCTCAATAACTTGTGATTTAATAATTTCAGCAATCGACTGTCCCGTTGTTTTTTGGATAATCATTGTCAGTAATTCAATACTTGGGCCTCTATAAGCCCATGAATCACCGGGTTTATATTCACTTGCTAGTTGATTGTCATCAGCAATTTTGAGTCCATGTGTGTGAGTTAATAAGTGACGAATGGTTACCCCTTCATAAGCGGATAAATGAGAATCTTCAACAAACAAACGAACCGGATCATCAATAGAAAAGTAGCCATTATATATAGCATAAGCCGCAGCAAAACCGATATAAGCCTTTCTTACAGATGCAATATGGAATTGCGTGTCTGCTTGCACATTTCGAGCGTGTTTTGCATGAGATTGTTGACCAAAATACGACTCTGTTGCGATTTTATCGTTCTGGATAATCAATAAGGCACCGCCACTAGCACCCAACTTTTCAGCACTTTCCATCACATGCGTACGTACATCATTAAATAAATATGTATTATCATTGTCCTTTTTTAAAATCAATTTGTTCACTCCCCTTGAAAATAAAAAGTGCCTCCAAGTTGATTGGAGGCACTACCTGTATTAGTATTATAATTGTAATATATTCCAGTGATTTCAGCAATACTCTGTTTCTTTACATGTCGAACTTCGTAGTCTATTTCTTAAGTTCACGAGCGCTATTCGTTTAACCACCTAATAGTTAAGCACACTCTTATCCCCTACTTATTAAATATCACTTGGGCAATTTGTTTTTCACCATTTTTTTCAAACACCTTATATGTTTTCATTCCTATTTTCTCTGCAACCTTCTGTGACGGTATATTATCAAATGTAGTATATGAAAATATCTTGGGGTAATTCAAAATATCAAAAGCATAATCCTTACAAGCAATTGCTGCTTCTGTAGCAAACCCTTTATTCCAATACTCCTTTATAATATGAAAACCAATCTCTGGTACTATTTCATTCTCTATTGCTTGCATTGTAATACCACAGTCTCCTATAAATTTTTCTCCATCTTTTACAATAACTGCCCACAAACCATGGTAATATTTATTATAATTATCAATATTCCATTTGATCCATTGTTCCACTTTTTCCTGATTAAACGGTTCAGGATAGTATTGCATCGATTCTGGATCTGAAAGAACTTTAGATAACTCTTGTATATCCTCCATTATTAGTTCCCTAAGATACAGTCTCTCAGTTTCGATTATTTTCTTCATGATTTCTATCCTCCCATAAAAAAAGACGCAGTTAAGTACCCATTTGTTGAACATAAAATTACTCTATATATACAATTAAATTTGCAGGAACTTGCTCAAAAATATAAACTTCAGGGTTATTAAAAGGCTTATTATTTAAATAATCTTCGAGAGTGGTCATACTTGCCCAATAATTTTTCATTAAATCTTCCTTTGAAGGTAATCCCTCAGTAATACGTCCTTTGCCACCATCATACATGTCCTCAATATAAGCAAATAAATCACTTGCAATATCTCGATCAAAGACTAAAATTTTATCACTAAACACTGGAAATCGATAATGAGGACTTTCTTCGACTTCCAAATGTACTCCGAAAGCAAACTTAAAATCAATCCATTTTGGTAAATTTGCTGGTCTAAAACGCTCTGTTAAATCTGGAAATAAATTAGCACTCTTGGAATACCACTTAGTTGATGTCTTGTAATTTAATCCTTCTTTTAATACGATTTGGGGACTAATATTTTCATAGAGATCATTGTGAATAACCATATGATATAAAAACAAACGAGTTCCTCCTTTCGTACACTTTTCTTCAAGTTCTTCTGTTTACAAACTCATGGCTAATATCCATTTTCTTTGAGAGGTATTGTTCTGCAATTTGGCTTCAATCGCTAAATGTTACCATCATCCTCCCAACTTCGTAAAAGTTCTTCGAAAAAGCGTTTCGGCGCAGCGGACTGGTCATCACGTAGATTGCTTTTTGCCACTGCCATCATATTTAACTTTGGCACAATAAATATATATTGTCCGTATATGCCATTCGCATAGTAATATTCAATTTTAGTGTTACGATTAGCAATTTCACATGTCCATAGTTGATAACCATATCCCACTGTTCTGTCTTCTTCTGATTCCAATTGTTTATGTGGTTTTTTTGCCTCGGAAATCCAGTTGGAGGAAACCACGTGTTTTGATTTAAATTGCCCTTCGTTTAGTAATAAAAATCCAAGCTTCACCATATCCTCTAAATTTAATGAAATACTAAAGCCACCCTCGTAAATTCCTTGTGGGTCTTTTACCCAAATGTATTTTTTTATCCTTAATGGCTGGAATAGAAATTGTTCAGCAAAGGAGGCGGTAGAACCTCCAGAAACTTTTTGGATGATTGCGCTTAGTAAATGAGAGTTGCCACTATTATATTCAAAGGTTAAGCCTGGTCTATGTATAACTGGTTGTTCTAATATGAATTGTACCCAATTTTTTGAGCTTTGGTATTTCCCTACTTTTAATCCAGAAGTCATCGTCAGCAAATGAAATAATGTAATTTCCTCCTTCAATGGTTCATTAAACTCTAATATTTCCGGAAAGTAGTGATGAATAGGTTCATGGATGTTTTTTATTAGCCCCTTATCGACCAGAATGCCAATTAATATCGATATAATACTTTTTGTAATCGAATAAACCTTTGTCGAGTTTTCTACGACTTTCTTATTCTTTAAATATTCAAAGATGCGTGTATTTCCTTTATAAATAACAAAACCTTCAATTTTTATCTTCTTCACTTTCTTCTCTAACTCATGAAAAGATAGTTCACTCATACATATAATCCTTCCTATACAAGATTGCGTTCAGTTTATGTTTATATACACACCTAAATTTTAACATAAATTGATTATTCAAGTAAAAGTGTATCCGATAAAGTGGTACTTTCATGAAAACGAGCGCTGATTCTTGTTACAGAATCGCGCCCAATTAAGAATCGTTTATTATGCTATTGTAACTGTTCCTTCAATAATGCTTTTTTTAGACTTATTTTGAATCCGACATTTAATCCTCTAAATAATCAAATTTCCTCGCGTGTTCTACTTCCTGAATGGAAACTTGGCGCGTTAATTCATCTGTTTCGGAGATATGATAGGAATCCCATTCGTCATTAACGGCAATTTCTTCTGGGTCTTCATATAAATCATCATAATGATCAATATTTCCTTCAAAATCAGACGGTGTTTCAGAAGTTCCATATTTTGCAACGACTTGAAACGTATCTTCATAATCATGAATATCGTCCTTGTCATCACGGCCTGCAAAAGAATTGTCAACTGGAGGAAGCAGCACTTGCTCTTCAACCGGTCGATCTGTTGGAATGTCTTTTGCATCCGTATGTTCAATACAAAAAGAGGTATAAGGCAGTGCTACCAAGCGATCATATGGGATATCTTGTTGACAAACTTCACATACGCCATACGTTCCATCCTCAATCTTTTGTAAGGCGGCATTTACTTTTGTTAACTCATCATTGTCATGGACTTTTAACGCCATATCTTTTTCACGTTCGTATAATTCGGTCCCTAAATCTGCTGGATGATTATCAACTGTTGACAATTCATCAACAGAATCCCGTAAACTCCCTCGTTCTAAATATTCATCATCTGTTTCCATTCTTCGTTCGAGCAAATGTTTTTCCTCAATTAACAGATTTTTTAACTTGGATATCTTTTTCTCGTTTAGAATAGTCATCACGTCCTTTTCATTATTATGAACGAATTTGATTAAATTATTTGTCTATCGGCTAACTCTAAAGACAAATACGAAAAGAACAAAATAGTATACTAAACCATCTACTAAGCAAAACTACTGTTAACTTTTTAATTTATGCCATTTTAGATTGCTTTTAATATGACCCTCATTCCAGCCATAGTAATAAAGTGCATTTCCTTCTTTATCAAAAGCTTTTGCGTTGAGTTGATCAATTTGTTTACTAAAGGGCAGGAGAAAATGAATTGTTTCTCCCTTTGTGATGTTTTTTATTTCATCTTTATTTCCTGTTTGGATTCCAATAGAGGTTACTTCTTCATCATTAGATAAGACAACAAATAGGGTTACTTCTTTATCGTCATACCTAATACTAAATCCGCCAATTGTTTGTAATAAATCACTACTATAAGGAATGGATGTAGATGTACTACTACGATACATAAAGTTTTTTTGATTAACATCAACTGTAATATATTCTTTCTTAGCTTCACTTTTAAATAAATAGAAACTACTCGAATCAATGTGATATTTATCAACCAATTCGTAGTCATTTGTTACAAAAGGATTAGCCTTCGCAGCAGATAAAGGGGTTAAACGATATCCGTTAAAAATAACTACAACAATTAATAACAAAGCAAAAACTATTCCGACTTTCTTCAAAGCACAACCTCCAATTTCATTTTAAATATTTAAAGATAAAACGGTTAGGATAAATAACTTAGTGGAGAGACGACCTCACAAATCTCACTTTCTTCAAGAAATTTAGTAACGATACTTGCATGTGAACCACCTACTATAAATAAAATACGTTCCTCTTCCGTATCAATGAGACGGGTTAAATTAGCAAACATAATCAAGTTTCTTTTATACCACCAACTTAGCCAGTTCATACCAACATAATGATTTAGATCACCGATACGTGCCATATTTACATACATTTTATGCAACTTGTTAAGAAAAGTGGAGGTATTTATTTCTTTGTAATAATCTACTATACTTTTATCTTCCGACAATTCGGGAAACACAAGATCTTTATATATTTCATGTAAAAGTTCTGGTTGATTTTCTTGTGCCCAACTTTCAACTTCTCCATAATCCATGTCCGAAGCACCCATCCAATCGGTTGGATAAAGCTGTTCATGCGCCATCTTTATTCCTAATCGGAAGCCGACTTGAAATATTTCGTTCATCTCTAGTCTATGAACACCTAATTTATACTGTTTATATTTCTCATTACAATACGCACTATCCTCTGGTACCATTTCAACTGCAATCTTCGTTGGTTTAAATCTTGCTAGTTTAAATACTAAGTCCTCTATTTCAGTTTGCCTTCTTTCAGAACTTAAACCTGTATGTTCAGACATATGAAAAGATCCAAGTACAACAACTTGCGCTTTTTTCAAATGCATTGTCAATCCTCCCTTTGTTACTTAAGCTGCATCGGTAGTTTTATAAGTTACTAATTAATATATTGTAAATAATAACATAAATAACCATATTGTTGAAAACGATATTCGATAATAGTATCCCATTGCTAGAGTTTATTATGGATGTTCTAAAAGGAAAAGGTGTCTATCCATATGAAAACGGGTAAAGATTACACAGTTACAACAAACAGGAGGTAGTTTTTTATGAAAAATCAAGTTATTGGCGTATATGATAATGAAGTAAGCGCAGCTGAAGCTGTTGAAGATTTAAAAGCGACAGGCTATACAACCGAGGAAATTTCAGTGATTACTAAAAAAGCCAAAGACCTATATGAAAACACACAGGAAGTAAAACCTTCCACGATGGATGGCGCCCTTGCTGGAGCAGCCACTGGAGCTGCCATTGGTATAGCAGGCGTGATAGCAGGATTATCCACTATATTGATTCCTGGATTTGGCGCCGTGTTGGCAGCAGGTCCTATTATTACAACAATTGGAGGAGCAGTTGTAGGGGCCAACTCTGGTGCTGGGGGATTAAAGCATGCTCTTATGGAAATGGGCGTCTCAGATGATGAAGCTGAACGCTATTCAAATGACGCCGAAGAGGGGAAATTCCTAGTCCTTCTTCACCCTAAAGAGTGACAGCGGATTGAATAGTTTCGCTCGCAAGATGGACTACAATGGAAAGCAGCGAGATTCCGCTTCTTCAGTTGCATGTTTAATTCCTGTTAAGGGCATACGAAAATTAATGAGTTCCTATGTTTGTATCGGTTATGTACAAACATAGGAACTTTTTGTTTGGGCGCTTTTCCATTGCAAATACCTCGCAATGTTTAAAAAGAAAAAAATACCAAAAATAATTTGACAATTTATTCACTACGTTGTATGGTTAGTTACATAAGTAATGAACCAATTAACTAGGAGGTGGATGGTGATTTATTCTTTAAGCAATGAAAAACCTATCTTCCAACAAATTCGTGAACGGATTGAAGATGCCATTCTTGATGGCCATCTACAGTCTGAAGATCGCATTCCATCAACAAATGAATTTGCCAAGGAGTATCAAATTAATCCTGCCACAGCGGGAAAGGGCGTGAACGAATTAGTGGAAAAGGGTGTAATTTATAAAAAACGAGGCGTTGGCATGTTTGTCAGTACAGATGCACGCAAGATTTTAATAGCAGAACGTAAAGAAATCTTCTTTGCCCAGCATATAGAGCCATTGAAAAAAGAGGCCATACGTTTAGGTATTTCAGATGAAGAACTACAAAATATGTTACAAAGGAGATAATTTATGAAGATTGATGTGAAAAATGTAAGCAAATTATATAAGCAGAAGCATGCTTTGAAAAATGTATCATTTACTATTGAAGGACCTAAAATCATTGGCTTCTTAGGGCATAATGGCGCTGGTAAAACAACATTTCTCAATCTATTAGCGGGCCTTACTTCTACTACTGAAGGACTAATTTGTGTCAATGGTGAGAATGTTTTTAATGCCCCTAGTATATTACAAGACATTTGTTTTGTGGCGGAGAGTGGGAATTTTCAGGAAGATATGACAGTTGCGCAAAGTTTAAAGACCAATAGTTTTTTTTATCCTAAGTGGGATGCACAGCTTGCCAATGAGCTACTTCAAGTGTTTGCCCTAAATCCAAAAGAAAGGGTGCGCAACCTCTCTAAAGGGATGATCTCTGCACTTGGTCTTATTACCGGTTTTGCCAGTAATGCTGCAATCACCATTTTCGATGAACCTTACATTGGATTAGACGTAGCAGCAAGAAATACATTTTATGATTTATTAATTGAACAACAAATCGAAAATCCAAGGCTCTTCATTTTATCGACACATCTAATCGATGAAGCTAGTGAATTGTTCGAGGATATTCTTATCTTGCACGGGGGGGAATTATTGCTACAAAAAACGATGGATGAATGGGATCAGTTTATTGTTGCAGTAAAAGGAAGCACACAAGATGTCGAGCTTGCAATCAAAGACTTACAAGTAATTCACAAGCACACTTTTATGCATGAGATGACCGCCGTTGTATATGCCGATGGCTACACTTTTGAAGGTGATCCTATTACGCTCGAAAGTGTCTCCTTACAAGACCTGTTAGTGTATTTAAGTAAACAACAGAAAGCGAGGTTAGTAAAATGAAAATAGTATATGGTAGTCTATACGTCTTATTTCAAAGCTATAAAAAAAGTAATATTATTTTTTGGTGCATCCTGTTTGCAATCGTCATACTATCATTTTTTATAGACACCCTTTTTGGGCAGTATGTATCCTTTGCCATGACGATTTCCATACCTGTCTATATTTTTTATAGTGTGAAAGGAGCGAAATTTTTAAATAACACATTGCCCTATTTCTTGAAACTGGGCTTAAGCCGTATGCAGTATGTTTGGAATATTGGCCTATTTTTCATCATTTGGAGTCTTGCAGGTGCATTTATAATCGCTTGTACACATAAAATCATTGCCCTGTTATCTAACCTTTTTGATTATAAAAATATGATTATTATTCACCCCCTTTTACTTTTCAGCAAATCAGATTCATTCTTTCTAACAATGACTATGGATTCTGTGTTACTTCTATTCTGCTTAATTTCAAGTTTACTTTTAAATGTAGTCTTTTACCGTTTCGGGACATTAGGTGGTTATAGCTTTATTGGCATACTTGCATTGATTCCGATCATGATGGTTATTTTCGAATGGTATCCCCCCCTATTTGAATTACTTTCAGAAGTCTCTGTTCTTACGATCATTGCTACTTTATCAGCTGTTATTGTATTTATCTATATGATAATCTCTAGGGCATTACGAAACGCTTCCGCAATTCCATCATAAAACGGTGCTTTAAAACATTAAATAAAGAAATGAAAATTCTACACATTGAGGGGACAACGAAATGAAAAAAATGATTTTAAAAATTATTGGGTTAGAAATGCTTCTTATATTTTTCTATGTTGCCAATGGTGCTTACGTATCCATTCAGCAGCCAGCTAGCCCGTTTTTACAATTTGCTTTGTTGATTCCTTTAGCAATCGGTCTCTTTCTTTATATTGCTGTCAAAAAGAAATGGGGCCATTACTTCTTTCTTTCAATCAATAAGAACAATTTGATTGTGTACACACCGCTCGTTGTTGTGTTATGTATTATTTTAATCGGGACAAAAGGCTTAAATTTCTCATCTTTTAGCGATTTACTTCTTATGTTTATAATGCAAATGTTTATTGTTGCATTTATTGAAGAAACCATTTTCAGAGGCATACTACTGCGTATGCTGTTACCTAAAGGAACCTTTACTGCCGTCTGGATTTCCAGCATACTTTTTGCAGTGACACATGCCTTACAACTTATTGGAGGACAATCGGTTGAAGATACCATTATTCAAATTATTTATGCACTTCTTGTAGGACTTGTTCTTGCATTACTAATTATCGATGGTCAATCCATCATTTTGACGATTCTCTTCCATGGCTTCAATAATTTCTTTAACTTTATGGGCAATGCTGAAAGTTCCATGTTAACGGCCTATATAATTATTTTTGTACTATTTGTGTATATGTTGATTTTATGGAGACGTGTGAAGAAAAAAATATACGTGCAATAAAGGGAGAACAAAGCATCTTCTATTGAAATTAGACCGATATATAAATTCATTTAGAAGATGTTTTTTCCAACTTTTTATTATAAATAACATTCTTAGATAGATTGCTAATACCGATATAAAAAAAGTACCCAACAATACAACCAATCATATTTAATAAAATATCATCAACATCAAAATACCCTAACAGCGTAATAAATTGAAGTGTTTCGATACCAATGATACAAATAATGAAAATCAGGATAGCCTTCTTTACATTTCTATATCGTTTGAACATAGTAGGTATTAATATTCCCAAAGGAACAAAAGGAATAATATTGCCTAAAATATTCATATAGGCATATGTATACGTTATATCTTCTAAATATGGTGTAATCGTACTTAAAGGATAGACATTATAGTTCCAAAATCCAGCATCTCTACTTTGCTTAATTGTCTTCATCCGCTCGGTGGAACCATTTATTTTTAATACAACGAAATATAGCAACAAACAGACATAGGCTATAAATATACGATTCCATATCCGCCTTCCCTTCATTCTCTTCCCTCCACAAATTCTGTTATTATTTACCACAATAACATTTTTCCACTATCATTAAAATGCGGTTGTCTCACATTGAACAAAAAAAGGGCATTACCATGAGCTTGACCTGTTACGCCCGCTGATAATGCCCCATCCATTCAATTGATGTTGCCGTTATAGATTACTTTTGAAAGACACCTTTTGAAGTGACCTCTTCCACACTGACTTTTCGATCTTCATTTAAAGACAATGTAAGTGCATCCGCCGTAGCAATGGATGCTCTGGCAGCAGTACCATTTAATAAAGGAATAAATTCTTCTTCCACTTCTGCTCCTTGCATAATGCTATGGAAATATTTCATTTCTTTTTCCATAATCGAGTGTAGCCACATTGGTGGTGTTTGATTTGGCTTACCATAGGCAATCGCTTGGTCAGATTTTAGTCCGCTATAAATTCTTGAGCGATCCTCATCTTCTTCTTTCGATTCATGCAATAAATATCTTTCTTCTTTTTCTGGTGTTTTTAATACGACTTTAACATCTTGCAAATCAATTAAGATGGCGCCTTTTGTTCCTTGGATTTTCACATAGTGATCGCTCCATCTAAAGGCAGAACCATATTGTAATGTCGCAAAACGTTTATTATCAAATTCAAGCGTAATTAATAACATATCATCTTCATCACCAAATTGTTCCCCTTGATGGGCAACGTTGCCGCCAACCATCGACACGCGTTTAGCTGGCCCCATTAAAAACTGAATAAAATCTAGTTCGTGAATATGATGATATAAATGACCACCTGAAAGTGCTCGTTGTTTTTTCCAACTTACTTCTTTCTGAGCTTCTTCCCAGCCATTACGCTCTGCATGACAGAAAAGAATTTCTCCAATTTCACCTTCGTTAATTAATTTCTTCGCTGTACGTACTCCATTCATAAAGTTCATCACATGTCCTGCCATAAAAGTAACGCCATTACGTTTTGTTACTTCGATCATCTCATTACAATCTTCATAAGATAAGGCAATGGGCTTTTCACAAAATACATGTTTATTATTTTCTGCAGCACTTAAAACGGGATGCTTATGAACACCATTCGGTGAAGCGACAATAATTGCATCAATATCAGGTCGTTGACACAATGCGTCAATATTAGGCTCAACCTCACAATTTAGTTCTTCGGCAACAGCTTCTGCATTTTTCGGATCATATACCGCTACAATCTTTGCACCTTCTAAAGTGTTCAGTATTCTTGCAAGACCTGCGCCAAAATAGCCAGTCCCTACTACTCCATAGTTGATTTGAGTCATTTTTTTTCTCCTCTCACAGTAAACAATGATTATTTTCCTGCTCCATCTGATAAACCGCCTGCAATCTTATTTTGAATAATCATAAAGAATATAATAGAAGGTAAAATAACAATGACCGACGCGGCCATCATTTCTCCCCAATCCAACACTTCGGAGCCTGTTAAAGAGTACAAGGCCACGGATATTGGCATCTTTTCTGAACTATTAATAAGTAGCAAGGCGAATAAGAATTCATTCCAAGTATTGATGAATGTATAAATAGCAGTTGCGACCACACCTGGTGCTACAATTGGCAGTACCACTTGCAGAAAGGTACGCATGATTCCTGCTCCATCTACCTTTGCTGCTTCCTCAATTTCTAAAGGCACGGTTTGAAAGAATCCAATCAGCATCCAAATCGCATAAGGAATTGAGAAAGAAAGATAGGTGATCACGAGTCCCGTCCATGTATTTACTAGCCCCACCGATACGATAATGATCGAATATGGGACTGCCAAAAGAATAGGCGGGAACATATATGTTGTAATTAAGATTTTCGTCATTTTCTTCCCTGCTTGTGGGAAGAAACGAACAATCCCATATGCCCCTAAGGCAGACACTACAATCGTAATGAATGTTGCTGAAAAGGACACTAATAAACTGTTTTTAATATTCGTAGTAAACGATAAATCATTTAGCACTCTGAAATAATAATCAAACGTTATTTTTTCAGGAAAAAACGACAATGGATTATTAGCCATTTCTCCTGAAGACTTTACTGACGATACTATAATCCACAGTAAGGGAAAGACCGATACGATGGCTAATAACGTCAAATAAATATAATTCAGTGTTGTAGATAATTTGTTTTTCCCAGCCATCAACGATCCTCCCTTTCCCATTTATCAAGTAATTTAAAGTATAAGAAACAAACAGCAAGTAAAAATAATAATAAAATAACAGTAATGGCAGAAGCGACACCAAGTTGCTTCATACCCCAACCTGCTTTAAATGCAAAGATTGGTAGTGTAGTTGTAATATCTGAAGGCCCGCCTCCAGTGATTAAGTATAGAATATCGAAGTTATTAAAGACCCAAATCGTTCTTAATACTAATAATAACCCGATGACAACACGAATATGTCGAAGTGTAATATGCCAAAATACTTGGAACGCAGATGCCCCATCCATTTGGGCCGCTTCATATTGTTCTGATGGAACCGTCTTTAAAGCTGATAAAATATTCACCATAAACAGCGGTGCACCAAACCAAATATTAATTAATACAACCACGATAAACGCTAAATCTGGATTAGCTAGGAAGTTAATATTCGCATCAGTTATTCCAATTTTAGTAAGTAAATTTGGTAAAAATCCGTAAACATCGTTTAAAATATATTTCCATGAAAAGGCAATGACGATTGCTGGAAATGCCCACGGAATAATCAATAACGTACGATATAATCCGGTAAATTTTGGAATTCTATTTAAGGCTAACGCAGCAGTAAAACCAACTAATAATTGGCCAGCTAACGACAAAACAGTCCATTTTATTGAATTGAAAAACGCTTTATAGAAATCCGGATTAGTTAGAACAAATTTAAAGTTATCTAACCATACAAAGTCGTAAAATGGACGAATTAAATTTTTCGAAGTAAAACTAAAGTAAATACTCGAAAAAATAGGATAGATTAATAGTAAAATAACTATTAATACAGATGGTAAAACGAACAGCATGCCCGTCCAATTAAAGGGCTTCAGCTTCTTTTCCATGTCTCGTCTCCTTTCCTGTTATGTAGAGACCTGTTAGTTCACATAAAACTCGACGACATTTATGTCTACATTTTTTAACTCTATATGCAAAGCTGCCGCATCTTACAAAACAAATAATAGTGGCAACTGGTGCTTTCAATAAGTTAAAAAACAAACGCTCTCATACATTATGAGAGCGTCGTAAGTTGTGTAGCCCGAGCCCTGCTTATTTTCCTAGCATTTTAAATAAGTCATTTAATTCTTTTTCTGCCTTTTCAGCAGCTTCGTTGACAGGTACATTTTTAAGAACGATATCTTGGAACATTTTTTCAATAGTTCCTTGGCTCACGATAATACCTGATTGTAATGTTGGACCATTTTCCATACCGATAGCCGTTCCTTTATCGACAGCGTCACTAATAACTTTAACTGCATTATCAAATTTCTGAATCGTCGGGTTATTTAAGAATGCTGGATCTTCAGCAATGTCTTTTAACGCTGGTAGCATACCTGCTGGTACTGAATGTAAGAATTTAATGTATTCTTCTTTTTCATATAAGCTTTCTACAAATGCTTTCGCGATTTCAGGGTGCTTACTATTTTTCCATACAACAACTGGAATGTTTGAAGTTTCAATTCCGTTGTCTGGATCATTTGCATTGATTTTTGGCATTGGTGCAGCATCAATTTTATCAAGTAATTGTGGAGAGTTCGTTTCTACTCCACCGATTTGGAATCCACTATTAAAGTCAAATGCTGTTTTTCCTTGATAATATAAATTCGCCTGATCTAATACTTTATAATTGACTGACCCTTCTGGTGATGTCGCTTTATACATGTTAAGCCAGTAGTTAATGCCATCAATTGCAGCTTTACTTGTTAAGTTTGCTTTGCCATCTTTCGTAATTAACGTTTCACCGGCAGAACGAACATAAAAATTCAAGAATCGAGTAGCCATCATGTCGCCAGATCCCATAGGCACTGATAATCCATAAACATTCGGAGGATTATTTAGCTTTTTAGCTGTTTCAAATAGCTCATCCCAAGTTTTAGGTACTTCTAATCCTGCTGCTTCTAATAAATCTTTTCGATACCACATAACTTGTGCATGTGAATATAGCGGAATCGAGTAATTATTATCATCAACTGTACCTTCTTTTAATGGCGCTTCATAAAAACGATCTCTACCGATGTTATCAATCACATCATTTAGTGGCACAAGGGCATCCACATCAATTAATTCTACGACATGGTTTGGCAATGCTGTGCTGACATCAGGTACTTGTCCAGATTGCAAACCTGTTGTCCATTTCGTATAAAATTCAGGCCATGCAAATGTTTCGATTTTAATTTTTACTTTCGGATGTTCTTTCATAAATGTATCTGCAGCTGCTTGCATAAATTCTAGTCTTGGTCCTTGTGTGAAGGAATGCCAAACTGTAATTTCCCCTTCAAATTCTCCTGAAGCACTTTGATCCGTTGTTGCTTCTTTTTCTCCATTGCTACATGCTGTCATAATCATCATAGCTAATACGACGAACAGCAATAATAATTTCTTTTTCATTCCATTACCACCCTTCTATTTGTTTCCATTCATTTCATGTTGAACAATTTTCAATGGTATGTAATCCCCTGCTGGACTTCTTTTACACTGCCAATACCTCTAAAGATTGCTCTGTGCTGTTTTTAATCGCTGACCTTACCCCATCAGTCGTGCTGGCAACACCTATTAATCTACTTGATACCTGTTAGAATTGGCTATGTACCCCTTTTCTGAAACTTCTCGTAGGTTGTATACACAGCAGAAAACATGCTTTTAAAATTTTCAAACGCCATTTTCTCCCCCCACCATTTAATTATTTATTTGATACCGCTTTCAAATGAAATATACCAAATTAAAAATAAGTTGTAAATAATTTTCTTTATATTTTAAATTTTTGAAAAAAAAATCCACCAAAAACGGCCAGCTTATTTTTATATTGGATTCAATCTTTTCAAGCATTTAAACGATATAAACTAGATTTTTTAATAAGAAAAATTTTTTTCGTTTGGAAAAAGCAATGTTGTGAATTTTTAGAATATATGTATAATTCATTTTTGTAAGGATTTCAGAAAAAGTACAATCCATACTGTTAAAATGCCATCGTAATGTAAGGAGGTGTTCTTTACTATTTGCAAGAAACATCTTATTGGACAATCCTAATAAGGAAAATGGTCTAAGAGGAGCTTTTACACTAAAATACGAGGAGGCTTAATATGAAATATAATTACAAAGTAGTCGGAGCCATGACGCTGCTCTTAGGACTAGGTTTTGCCCAAGTGGATTCTGCTTACGCAAGTGCCGAAAGCGAAGTTACAAGTAATCAAATGCAAACGATTAGTACACCAATCTTTGAAAAAAATAATATCGTATTAAATAACCAAGGATTAGACGTGACAAATGAACTAAAACAAGCACTTACATCAGATAGTGCTACAATCATTATTAAATTTAAATCAAACAATCAAAATGCATTGCAATCTTTGTTTGGTATTTCAAATAAAGACGCCGGTTATAAAAATAACTATTTTGATATTTTTCTCCGCAATAACGGTGAATTAGGTATAGAAGTTCGAGATGCGAATGCCAATATGAACTATTTAATTGCAAGACCTGCATCGCTATGGGGCAAAGATGAAAATGGAGAGGTTTCGAACACGGTCGCATTTGTGTCCAATGCACAACAAGGTAGTTATGCGTTGTACGCAAATGGTGACAAAATTGTAGAAAGTAAAGTTTCTTTGTTTAAAGCAATACACAACATTACTGGAGCAAATGCCTTTGTTTTAGGCGGTGTTAACCGAGCAGGGGCACTAGACTTTAAGTTTAATGGAGAAATAGAGTCACTCAAAATCTATAATGAAGCGTTACCTGATGCACAACTCATTAATGACACAACTAATGCGACTTCAGACGATATGATTTTCAAAGCTGGAGATGCCACAAAAGCGAATTATTTCAGAATTCCAGCTTTATATACGCTAAGTAACGGCAGGGTGCTAGCAAGTGTGGATGCTCGTTACGGAGGATCACATGATTCTAAAAGTAAAATAAATATTGCCACTTCGTATAGTGATGACAATGGGCTTACTTGGTCCAATCCAAAACTAGCATTAAAATTTGATGACTATGCTGAACAAACAATCGATTGGCCTCGAGATGATGTAGGCAAAAATATTCAAATTAGTGGAAGTGCATCATTTATTGATTCCGCATTAGTGCAGGATAAACAGACGAATAAAGTTATTTTAATGTCTGATTTTATGCCAGCAGGTATTGGCAATCAAAATGCATTAAAAACGGATTCAGGCTACAAATCAATCAATGGCCAAAACTACCTAAAATTGAAATTTGGTGCTGAATCGGCTTATAATTATTCCATTCGTGAAAACGGTGTCATTTATAACGATATAACAAATACACCAACTGAATATAGTGTAGATAATTACTACAATATAAAAAAGAACAATGAATATTTAATGATTGAACAGTATTCTGTTAAGTTTGAAAACGGTAGTTTAATAGAGTACAAAAATGGCAATCAAGTGAAAATGAATATCTTTTATAAAGACTCCTTATTGAAAGTAACACCTACCAACTATATTGGTTATACGACAAGTGATAATGGCGGAGAAACTTGGAATGCTCCTGTATTATTACCACCATTTCTTGGTTTAACTTCTAACGCTTCATACCTTAGTCCGGGACAAGGTTTGGTGTTATCTCAATCGAACCGTATTATTTTTTCTTCTTATGCAAGTAAGCAAATGGTTTATATTATGAGTGACGACAATGGCCTCACTTGGACACATAAAACGGCTCCACTGCCATTTACAAATGCAACTGCTGAAGCCCAAATGGTCGAGATTCAACCAGGCGTGATTCAGACCTATTTAAGAACGACAACAGGTAAAATTGGCTATATGACAAGTTTAGATAACGGTGATACTTGGAGTGAAGTGAAGTATTTAGACATCGTGCAAAATACTTCTTATGGGACACAACTGTCGATTATTAAATATTCTCAGCTTATCGATGGCAAAGAGGCAGTCATTTTAAGTACACCAAATTCTACATCTGGCAGAAGAAATGGCCAACTATGGGTAGGGTTCATCAACAAAGCTACGAACACAATTGACTGGAATCACAAGTATGATGTGGATTATCCGCAATATGGCTATTCATATTCAGCTTTAACCGAGTTACCAAACCATCAAATTGGGTTATTGTATGAAAAATATGATGCGTGGTCTAGAAATGAATTACATTTAAAAAATGTCTTAAAGTACACGACGTTATCGATTGAAGATATTATGAAATAAGTAGAATTAAAAAAAATGGGTGCTTCCTTATGAATGCAAGGGAGCACCTTTCTTGTAATTCAGAAAATCATATCTATATGAATGCAGTCCCATACTTGCTTGATTTGCATCCCATCCAGTTGGACTTGTCGAAGTAAATCGTCCAGGTCTTTCCCGATCATTTCGCTAGTTGAATCATAAAACCGCCAAAACATAAACTGACCAGTTCCACAACCAATATAATAATTTTCTTCTTTATATATGAAATGAATCTCTCTCCCCGCCCGTAAATCCTCAAGAAAATTTCCATAGTTGTAATGATCCATCTATCTCTCCCCTTTGATTTAGCATACATATAAGCTAATTCAAGTATTTACTTTCCGAGCATATTAACTTTGAAGGGATAAGAATGCCCCTGACATTTTTTGTGTACTAATTCATGGCACCTATTATTTGAATCAGCTTGCCATTATGTGCATCTATTATGACGGTTGGGCCTTGATACTCAAATTGGAATGACACTTCCCATTGCATGCGGTTAAAGAGTCGATTAAACATGCCCGTTTGATTGTATAATTGCGTATGTATTTGTTCACCTTCGAGTTCCATTACATTTACATTTATTGGAGCGATATAGGTTTGTTCAGGCGGATTATTTAAATACAGTTCTGCCTTTAAAATGGCATCTTTTGTATCTAGCATTGGTGTCCTATAAAAATATACGATTACTAGTAGCAGACATTTCCAAAGCACATTATATTTCAACGGCTTATCTCCTTTATCATATCAGCGATTTATACTATGTTACTCGGCTGCGACTTTTCCATATTATACATTAATTATTTAAATAAGGTAATATAGTAAGTGTGCACATAGATAGAGGTGAAAAAATGAAAAAAACTGCCGTCATATTATATCCCCAATTCAGTGAATATGAATTAAGTGTCGCATTGTCGATATTAATGCAAGGGAATAAACCTGTTGTGACAGTTGGATTACATCATCGTACCATTCAAGGTGAGTCCGGATTAACTTGTTTGGCAGATATGCAACTAAGCGACATTGATAGCAACGAGATTGATAGTCTTTTATTACCAGGTTGTATGGACATTATGACATTAGCCGATGAGCAAGCGCTTTGTAATGTAATAATAAAAATGCATGCTAAAGGCGCAGTCATTGCTAGTATTTCTAGTTCGCCATATCTTTTAGCAAAGGCTGGCGTTTTAAAGGAAAAAAATTATACGGTTGGCTTGTCACTTGAAGCTATAAAGCAATTAGAAGTGTTTGACCTTGGCTATTATAAGGATGATTTAGTGGTCCAGGACGGTAGCATTATTACAGCGAGAGGTAGGGGTTTTATTCCTTTTGGCATTGCCTTTGGGAAAGCATTGCAACTTCATTTTGACGAAAATTGGTATCTCCATTAATAAGAAAGGCTAGTTCTGACCATCAAAGGTGAGAACTAGCCTTTTTTCAATCTGTAGCTTGACTCCTTTAGCCTCTGGGGGCATCTAAGAGATTTAACTAGCCCTTAGTAGGCATACAAATAGACCAATTAGTCTTCCATCTCATATGTTAATTATGAACCACAACTTATCAAAACAGGAGGGAATAACATGTTTAATCGTAAGCGTCACCATGGAAGAGGACCAGGACCACAATGCTGCCCACCGCAAACAATGCCAACACAATATGATCCACCACAATTTTTACCACCAGAGCAATATGTGCGCACAAATTATATCCATACAGTTGTACCACATGTACAGCCGGCACATATTACAACAGTGAACAAACATATTATCGATCATCAATACTACTTCCCATGCACAGAGAATGTAGTAAATGAATGCTGTGAAAATCACACACTATGTGGTATGCCACATAATCACTGCCATATGCCACAACACCATATGGGTCACCATCATCATATGGGTATGGGCTATTAATTTTGTATGCGATGAGACTTTTTTTGTCTCATCGCTTTTCTTACATATCGGCTATAATATGCTCCCTAGCAATTTTCACTTGGTTACGACCTGCTTGCTTTGCAACATATAATGCACCATCTGCCGCTTCAATCAAGGCTTCTGTCGTTTTTGCCATTAATGGATATTCCGCAACGCCAGCTGATAATGTGACTGGACGACCACAAGGACTATTTGTGTTAGCTAATCGTTGTCTTAAATTTTCCGCTACAATAAGTGCTTCTTCAACTGTTGTGTTTGGCAATAGGATGATAAACTCCTCACCGCCATAGCGACAGCAAATATCGTTTTCACGTGCAACTGCTTGCATATTTTTCGCTAAAAATTGCAGTACTTTATCTCCCACTGCATGACCATACGTATCATTGACACTTTTAAAATGATCCAAATCCAGTAAAATAATAGAATGCATCAGGTGATTTTTATGCCATTCCGCAAGCATCGCATCCATTGTCCGCCTATTCGTCACACCTGTTAAAGGGTCCGTTGTCGATTGATCTTTAAAATAAGATACTTGCCCCTGCAAGAAGGACAAACTACGAATAAGTGCACTCTTTAAATAATATGCTTCAAAATACCAACTGCGTACAGACTTTAAGCCTTCAACATTTCTTGAATCTAAGCTTTCTTCGGTTAATGTTGCTAATTGCTGCAATGGACGGGCAATTCGTGCTGCTGTCCACAATAAAATAATAATCGATACTAGCATGATTGGAATAGCCTTAATTGCTACATCTTTGACTCGATCAAATGAAGGCTCAAGTGCTACTTCTAACGGTCGCTGCGACACGACTCCCCAACCAGCTAGTGGCACTGCACTGTATCCTGCCAACATTTCGACTCCCATTGTATTGGTGACTAACTTTGCGCCATTTTTGCCAGCAACGACATCTTGGACAGCCTTATTTTTTATCACGACATCATTAATGCGACTTGTGTCTTGGTGATAAATAATGCGTCCATCTTCATCGACAACAAAAACATAAGAGCCGTCATGATAATAATGTTCTCCTAGCAGTAAATTAAAAACATTTTTTTCCTTTAAATAAATTGTACCTGCTACCATACCTAAGTATTCATTTTTCGCTGAAAATATAGGATAAGAAATAAAAATAATCAGTCTGCCTGTAATACCTTCATACGGTTTAGATACGAGTGGCTTCTTTTTCGCTAATGCTTCTTGAGCCCCTGAAGAAGTTAAATACTTCCCTTTGACGTCGACTGAAGGTGGTGAAACAGACAACACAAGACCATCCGCATTCGTTACGATAACCGAGTTAAACATATTATTTTGCATCTTCAAGCGATCAGTTTCTAAATCTAGTGCAGCTTCATCGTCTATGATTGTTTCTACATGATCCGCACTATAACCTAAAATTTGAAAGGCTTCTTCTAAATACGCACTTGCAGTAGTTGCCAATTTTTGTGCATACACGCGATTCGTTTCAAGTGAATTTTCCTTTATCGAATCCACATTCATCCGATAGCCGCTCCATATACTACCGATGCTTGTAAGGAAAAATGCTGCCATTGCTAAACCCATTATCAAATGCTTTAGCCTTAACTGTCGTGTTTTCATTGTTTATTCTTACTCCTAATATGTATTTTGACTATGTGAATTCATTAAGTTTAAAGACTTGTCTTCCCCTATCTATTAAAACACAAATATCATTTCATTTTACAAGTTTCTTGTATAAATTAAAAGTATTTGACAAAGAACTAATGTTAAAGAACTACAAAATAACAAGAAACCTAATCTTTTTAATACAATACATACAAAAATACAAAACTATAAACTCAATATTATTATTTTTTTAATACATTTCTCTAAAATTATGTATTTATTTGCTGAAAGCTCAATTTTCGAAAAGGTTACACCATTATAAAGCTACATTTTAATAATGACGGTTTTTATATGATAAATCGTACACCATTTATATATAAGTAGTGTCTACCTTAGTTTTTAATAATAAGACGCAAATAGAAAAGTATAACAATGTCCGCTATCTTCTATCCTACTTCCACTCATTTTATTTTTTTCTTTTTTTATAGTTTGAAGTTGCTTAATAAAGGTTATAAAACACTATAACGAAATATTAAAATACAAAATAGGAGTTGGACAGTATGAGTTTCATTTGGTTTTTAATAATTGGCGGGGTTATCGGTTGGCTTGCAGGTTTAATTTTAGGTAAAGATATCCCAGGTGGCATTATTGGTAATATTATCGCAGGTATTATCGGTGCATGGATCGGTGGTATGCTTCTTGGAAGCTGGGGTCCTAAAATTTCTGATTTCTTTATCTTCCCTGCTCTCCTTGGAGCAATTATATTAGTTTTCATTGTAAGCTTCATTATGAAATCATTGCGTAAAGCTGCATAAGCTAAAATTATGAATCAGATGTAAGTTTAGAAAAAAATGACGGTCTTCCACAAACGAATGTTGTGGAGGACCGTTTTTTGTAACAGCTCCGTGGAGTCCAGAAGTTTCATGAACTAACTAAAACATACTTCAATCCGGTTTTTGCCACTACTCTAGGGTACTCATGCGGATGCCTATATATTCACGCATCCCAATCATTGGAAATTTGGTTTTGACCTTTTTGGGACCCTGTCAGCGTCTTTGGGGACTGTTCAATGTAAATAAGTCTGACATTCTCGCATAATGGGGCCCGGCGAGACGACCTACCGGCTTAAAGTTAGCTAAATTTATTTTCCCATCTTTGTATAGTGTATCTTCGATGTGGATTTTAACTACACGACCAATTACGAGGTTTGATGATCCTGCTCCTTCCCCAAATGATAGAATCTTCTCCAATACACATTCCATTTGTATAGGACTTTCTTTCACTCGATACGGTAACACGTTCGAGCTAGGAATAGGTGTTAAACCGGATTCTTGAAACTCATCTATGTCTGGGGCAAATTCAATGGATGTTTCATTCATTTTCGTTACAATATCCTCTGTCACGATATTGATGACAAATTCTCCTGTTTCTTCTATGTTTCGTGTCGTATCTTTCTTCGTACCATCTTCGGGTCGTAGCATTGGAGCAAAGGCAACCATAAATGGCCATGGACAGACGCCGCAAAAATTACTGAACGGGGCAAGATTTGGAATACCTCCCTTTGAGATAGTAGAGACCAAAGCGATCGGTCTAGGTAAAATAGAGCCTGTATATAATTTGTAGCTATCTTTCCACGTAAGGTTTTCTATGGTAATTTCCATGTTCATTTCATCCTTTCTTGATTTAAAATTGACTAATTAATGACCTTTACATTCAAATATCATGGCAATTCCTCCTCTTGATTATGGATGCAGTATACAAATTAGAGTCGACTCGAAGTCAAGGGCGAATAAAAAAAGAGTATAGTGATCTTATAACTTGACTTAGAGCTAGCTCTAAGGTGTACGATTACTTCATTCCATTATTACAAAGGAGGAAGCATTCAATGCTCACTATTAGTCAAGTGTCGGAAAGAACGGGTTTAACCCCTTATACATTGCGTTATTACGAGAAAATTGGAATTCTAAAGGGACCAAGTCGTAGCAAAGGGGGTGCGCGGGCATATAACGAGAGCGAAGTTTCCTATATACAGTGTTTAAATCATTTAAAGAAAATCGGTTTATCACTAGAGGAGATCGCAGAATTTACTCGTGACGGTTGTGTAATGGAAAAAATACAGTTAGGGGAAGACCCTACTAAATTTATGCCTACTTTAAATAAACGAACAGAAATACTTTCGAAATATCTGTTGGATTTGGAAGCTAAGCAGCAGGAATTGAACAACATGATTTCACTTACAAAGGAGAAGCTAGCCGGCTATCACGAACTTTCCAAAGGTAGTTACGAAGCTATGGCTAAAATACATGAATAACTAGAAGATGGATATAAAAAACAAATAATTGCAATTCCTCTCAACAAATTGTTTTTTTCAATAAAAAATAACCCTTTGCTATTTGGGTTACCTTGATGAATATCCGTATTAGTTTAATAACATATCTAAAAAAATTATTATTCAATAATCTGGTCATTTAATAAAAACAAGCGCTGATTGTTGTTACAATATCACACGCGATTGTTGAAGCTTGTTATTGAATTAAGCGCCCGTTAGTTGAAAAAGAAAAGAAAATCTAATAAAGAAGCGTACATAATTATGAGAGGTTCACCTCAATGTATTATCTTTTCATTCTTTATATTATCCTTACTAGTGATTTCTTCGCTATTTTCACCAAGACAACGTATAATATGAGAAGCAGAAGAAGAATTCATTTTTCCTCTAGTGAAAAAAAGAGGTGCACTTACTTGAAACAATTTGAAACAGCATTACCTGAGCAGTATGAGACATTAAAAAAACAGGCCAATTATACGTCTAGCTGGCGAGAGCGTTTAGCCGCAGTCGAAATATTATCGGCTTATCAACATGACAAAATCATAGATATATTAAAAAATCGGATGGTGCATGATACTGTCCACAAAGTCCAATTAGCAGCATATGATGCACTTGTGGCGCTTGGTCAGGATGTAGAGAAACCATCACCTGCCCGTTTTGATATCATTAAAGGAACAGACAAAATTTTCCTACGCGTGAAAAAGAGCTTGCCAAAGGACCATACAGTAGCAGACTTTGCAGATAAACTAAAACGTATGCGTTTAGATGTCTTTGATGCGTATGAAGGCGACAAAGGTGGACAATTTATGAACTGGTTAGAGGAACGTTGGGCAAAACTGTAATCAGTAGCCTAGCGATTTATTAAAGGAAGTCATTCTCTTCACTTGTGGAAGGAATGGCTTTTTCTTATCCTTCGCTTAAAAACGAGGATGATAGTTGAAGATTTATTTTTCAAAATATGAATTTCTAAAAGAATGCTATTCGATAATCTGGCCCGATTGTAGAAGATTCGTTTTCACTAAATCCCCCTTTTCCCTAACTATAAAATTACATAATAAGTAAGTTTTTGCAAAAAAATGTTTACAAACGACTTACAGATAGATATACTTACAAAGTAAACAAAAAATTCTTAAGGAGGTCGAATGAAATGATCTTAAACGTAAAATTAATGTCATTGTTAGTTACAACTTCAGTTAAAATCAAAGTCACGCATTCGACCAGATTGGAATGGATCGCTTAAGTTTTTTGTAATTAAGTATACCCATACCGTAGGGAGAAGTGTGCCCCTACGGTATTTTTGTGCCTTTTTTCACCGTAGGGAGTCTCTCTACGGTTTTTTTCATTTTTCAGGGTAATTAAAGGAGGTGATAATAAATGATATTAAACATTTTTGCTCTCACGATAACGATTTCAAAACGTGAGATCTCACTTGAGAAAGCTCTTCATAAGGAAAATGCAAAAAAAATTTTCGAAGAGAACCGAAGAAAAGTAGATAATAATCTTCGTAATCGTCAATATTAATTAAAAAACAGGAATGGTGGGGAATGGAAATGATTTATATGATCAAAAGACGTCATGCAATTTTATGGCAGGTGAAAGACACCACCTAGCTACAAACTACCATCAAGATGAACAATAAATCCTATTTTAAATTTAGAAGTGTTATTCAATAATGAAAACGAGCGCTGATTCTTATTAAAGAATCGCGCTCGTTTGTTGAAGGTTTATCATTGTTGAAGCCTTGCTAGAGATTAATGCGAAATATTTCTAGAACTAACTTCAGTACATTCTAAATAGCACTTCTCCTCACTTTAAGTGAATACTCAATGATTAAGTCAAGTAGCTGATGATAAGGAATACCAGCTCCCTGTGCACTTTTTGGGAGCAAACTAGTTTTCGTCATCCCTGGTAATGTATTAACTTCCATCACATAGGGGATACCATCTTGCATCATCATGTCGATTCGGGCGTAAACGCTACATTTCAATGCATTATAGCAAGTCATAGCAGTTAAAGAGACACGGGCCTGTATTTCGGGAGGAAGCTGAATCACCTCTTCAATCGTAGCCACATCATTATATTTGGAGGTATAATCAAAAAATTCCCCTTGATGTCGAATCGAAATCACCGGTAAAAGCTTTCCATCCAAAATGGAACAAGTGATTTCCTCACCCATAATTAGCTTTTCAATTATTACTTCAGAATCCCATTTGAATACTTCCGCAATAGCTGGCTTTAATGTATCTTTATCATAAACAATTTTGACACCCACACTGGAACCGCCTGAATTAGGTTTTACAACGAGTGGGAAGCCCATTTTGTCTAGTTCATCCATTTTAAGTTCTTCCATGTTCGTAAGGTGAATCCAATCCGGTGTTTGTACCCCTTCAAAGCGGATAATTTTTTTGGAAATATTCTTATCCATGCATAAGCTGCTGGACAGAACGCCACTCCCTGTATAAGGAACTCCCATGGTTTCAAGTGTCCCTTGAATAGTGCCATCCTCCCCGAATTGGCCATGCAACGCCAGTAGTGCAATGTCCAGATCGTTCACTTTTCCCACTAGGTCTTCTTTATTCTCAATATGAATTGGTACAACTTCATATTTATTTTTATCTAAATGCGTGATCATTTCTTCACCTGTCATAAGCGAAACTTGTTTCTCGGAAGAAATCCCTCCCATAATTACGCCAACTCTCATTCTTGTAACCCCCCATAATTATTTTTTAACGTCTCCCCTATAATTTTTATGCCCTGCATAATCTCGCTTTCATTCAGCCGAGAAAATCCTAAACGTAAAGTATGGTTTCCACTGCTGTCCGTGTGAAAAATATTACCTGGTAAGAAAACAACGCCCCTTTGATAACATTTTTCTAAAAGTTTTCGTGAATCAATGTGGTCTTCTAGTTCTATAAAAATGTGAAGTCCTCCATCGCCAGTTAATCGTTTGAAAGGAATAAATTGCTTACAGTAATGAACAGTTAATTCATATTTTTTCTTATAGACTGATTTAGCTTTTTTTAAATACTTTTCAAAATATCCATCAATCAAATATTGATATAACACAGCTTGATCTAATGTAGATGTATGAATTGATCGAGCTCTTTTTATACTTTCTAAATAATTAATTAAGTCTTTATCAGCCAATATCCAGCCAATCCGTAAGCCAGGAAAAAGAATTTTAGAAAAGCTGCTAATATAAATAACATTGTTTCCTTGTCCGGCGAAGGATGCCAAAGATGCAAGATGTGACCCGGAATAACGTAATTCTTCATTAAATCCATTTTCAATGATAGGAAGCTGGTATGACGAAAACAAATCCATAATTTCTTTCCTTTTTTTTGAAGACGTTACGATTCCAGTTGGATTATGGTAAGACGGAATTAAGTACGCAAAATCATATTCTTTCTTTGATAGGATAGTTTCTAGTTGACGTATATTAATACCATCGTTATCCATTTTAATCCCCTCAATTTCGAAGCCATGTAATCGAAAGAGCTTAAGAGCAGAGTCATTGGTTGGATTTTCACATATAATACGGCCGCTTTTTTTATTTAAAGAGGATAAAATGAGATCCAGACCTTCCGTGAATCCATTGGTAATTAAAATATCTTTATTTCGAGTGTCTACTCCTTTAATTTCCATATAGCGAAGCAAGTATTCGATCAGCGGCTTATAGCCCTTTGCATAGCCATAGTTAAGAACGATGTCTCCTTCAATAGACATCCGATTTAAAAAAGCTCGTTTAAAATTTTCTATATCAAAAAGTTTTTCGTCAGGGGCAATGCTATTAAATGAAATAATGTCTTTATTCCAGCGTACACCTTGCTTTTTAAGGTCCAATTCATCAGCCAAAAAGGTTTGCTCGTTCACTTTTTCAGTCCAATTTAACTGAATGGCAGGGGATTTGATGATTTCAACATGACTGACAAAGTTTCCCTTTCCTTTTACCGCATAGATAAGCCCCTCTTGTTCCAGATCCGCATAAGCTGTTAGAACGGTGTTTCGGCTAATGGATAATAAAGAACAGAGTTCACGAGTCGACGGAAGCTTTTGGTGCTCAAGTAAATGTCCGTTGGTTATCATTCTTTTTAAATATTCCTTAAGTTGTATATAAACAGGACGACCTTCCGTAATCTTAAAATCGTTAAACAATCCATTCATCTCCTTGCTAACATTTTTACATTGCTACATTGATTTTAAAAGGTCCACCCAATATGTATTTTTACTGTCTTGTGGTAGCTGTGTGGAACTATCATTTTTTTAAATATGCATTTGTTCTCACTTTAATACAGTATTTGAAAAAATGAATTTTAAGGACTTATGCGCATTTCCCACTGAACAATCCAATCTTCTCAATGAAGAAAGACCCTTTCCTTAGAAAAGAAAAGCGCCCAATTTTTGAATAGTCCATTTACTAATTTACTAAATTTGAAAGGGAGAACCCCAAAGTGGCTCTTTCATGAAAACGACCGTATAGATTTACCACTCTCCATATGGCGTTTTGTACACCCCTACGTTTTTTATAAAATCTTCAAAAGTAAAATTATAGCTAACTTTATATATCTTTGTATAAAAAGCTGTAACGTTTGCCCTTGCTGAAAAAGGGCGCAATTCATCACTAAAAATTGCACCCTTTAATGAGAAATTATTGTATTCCATGCAAAAAATCAGTAAGGTTTTCTTCAGAAATTACTTTTAAACCATTTCTTCTAAGTAAGGCCGTTGTGACACCTATACCAGCAACTTTTTTCCCTTTAAACTCACCATTATAAATCATTGAGCTACCGCAAGATGGACTGTATTCCTTGAGGATAATAGTCGTCGCGCTCAACTCTTGCGCTTTCTTTAACGTTACGTATGCACCATTTATATATAATTCAGTTACATCTTTACCTGACTTTTCAACAACTATCGCCTTCCCATCTAATACATCTTCCCCATCTCCTCCAACGATTTCTGCAGGCTCTCTTGGAGTTGAAAAACCACCAAGTAGTTCTGGACAAACAGTAATCGCTTTATTTTCTGATAAAAGTTTATGTATTCTATTATCTAAACTATCTGTTGCGTTATATCTTACTTTAAACCCAGCTAAACAAGAACTAACTAATATCAATTTTTCCACCTCAAAATAAATAAAAATATTATTAATTTTATCACCTTTCCGACAGATAACCTATTACTTATAATACTAAAATTTGGTACTTCAATAAAAAAGGCACCTTCCTTATCCCAGGAAAGCGCCCGATTGATGAAGAACCATTGTAATATAAAATAAGAAATGAATAAAAGATAATTTTATAAAAAAATACCGACAGCTAGAAATAAGAATGTAAGAATTGCACCGATCACAATCCCAATCAAATGAACCGTCAATGCACCCAAATTAAAAAAATTGCCGATAATGAAATATCCGATTGTAAATTGCACTGGGTAGGATTTAAAGTTTAGATTTAAGAAAGTTGAATCCTTGAAATGTAAAATAATAATACTAGTAATTAATGCATAAATTCCTGGTGATGCACCATTTCCATCCGTATAAGATATAAGTATTGAATAAATTATGTAAGTACCGACATTACCAATTAAATAAATGAGTAAAAAAATCAAATGGCCGATCTTATCTTCTAAAATAAGCCCAACGTAGTAAACACCAAAAACATTTGCTAATAAGTGCAAAATATTTTTATGAAAAAATGCTCCTGTGAAGATTCGATACCATTCATTTTGTTGCATCAGTTTAAAGCTTTTGCCGCTTCCAAATCGGAATATATTACCATTAAATAGAAGTCTATCTAAAATGAATATTGAAATATATAGAACAGCAAGTAACAACGAAACAATTGGTAGTTCCCCGTTATTCATCAATATAAATCAACTCTCTTCCTAAACTTAAATAACAATCAAATTATATTTACTTATTATAACAATTTTACCAACTATACAACACACCCTTTATATAGCTCATTGACTGCTTAATTCACTAGTTCACATACGCTCCAACATCCAGAATATTATTCAATATAATGGCCTTTTAATGAAAAACACTTTCCTTTTTCAAGGAAAGCGCTCTATTATTAAATAAGTTATAATCTCAGAATAGTATAGTGCCCAATTACAGTATAAAAATTATCAAATTTATCCATTAGTTTTCAAGACCCCTCTAACATAATTAAAAAGTAAATAGAGCCATCACAATAATTAACAAAGCTCCTATTATAAGAACCAGTCCCCAACCATTTTTCCCCTTCATTTTATATTCTTCAATTCCCATAATTGCAAAGAGAATTCCAAGCAATAAAGATGATATTGGAGCATATGAAAAATCCTTTGTCATTAATCCATATATTGAAATCGTTACTACAATTAAAGCAAGCATTACTTTGATAATTTTCAATTAAATTCCCCCTCAATTGAAGTGCGGTCGGGAACGTTTCTAGGTATTTTCAACATTTTTTGCTTGGTTGTTTAATTGATAAGCGTGAATATAATTTATTGCGTACTTTACTAAAAATACTCCAAAGACCCCTCCCAAAACATTAACTATCAAACAGAAAATATCCATATTACCAAAGTGGCTCATAATAAAACCAGACCACCCAAGTAAAAGATGGGCGACATGTATCACTAAACAACTTAAAACAACAATAGAAATCGCTTTTTTGTGACTTTTTAAATTGAAAAGGAGGATTAAGAACATCCCAAACGGTACAAATAAAATAAAATTATAAAATAATGCTGAATAACTAAAAATAGAAATATTAAAGTGCATCGTATCAAATATTCCAAACCAGTCATTTGTTGAAATAAAACCTCTACCTTTGTCTGCTGGATTTTGAGGGAGCGTGAATCCACCAGTTTTAATTTGAACTAAGCAGATTACGTAAAAAATAAAGCTATATAACATAACTCGTTTCTTAGCACTTTTTTCTTCTTTTCTAAAAAAATCAAGTAAAACATCAATAAAAATACACACTAGCAAAAATAAGAATGCTATGGGAACAATATTGTACAGAACATATGTTGAATGCATAATTCTCATCTCCAATTGATTATTTCAATTTATAGCCCCTGTTCATTTTACTAATTTTTACATTACAAAACAAATATAATAAGAATAATCAAATATATCCTTATAGGTTTACAAACCCCTGATTCCGTCAATGCAACATCTCAAAGTGTTATTTTCTATAAAAAACAGCAACAATCACTGAATTATCTGTGTTTGTCGCTGTTTGAAATGTTACAAAACTTGCGGTTGGGAACGTTAACTATATGTATTTGTATAACTAATATTTTTTCATCTTACTGCTTCTATTTAACGATTTTTTTCTTTTAATAACAAAAAAAGCTGGTCGTTCTGCTCAATTAGCCTGTCCATCTTTTTCTCTAAATCACTCAAATTATTAGCTTTAACTGATGAATTTATTATTAATCGTCTAATAAAAAGAGCAAAGGAAATAAAGAATAGTACAATTAAAAGTATAACGATTATTGAATATAAACTTTCCATAACCATCCTCCTCTATAGCCCCTATTTTCTCCATTATAGCATTTAAATAGAATATACGTTCTTCGCTCGTTCGTTCGTTAAATTAAAAACGTCCCGAAAGCGTCGTTACGTAACATTCCTTAAAAATTTTTATTTCACAATCTGGCCCTTTCATGCAAAAGAGCGCTGATTGTTGTTACTAAATCACGCTCTTTTGCTGTATAGTCTGGAATCTCCAAATGATATTTAAATTCCGTTTGTCTGATAGATTAGTTGAACAACACCGGAGGAAAAAGTCCTTGTATTCATTAAGTTTAAATTCATTCTTTGTTTTAGATCAACAAATAACGGTCTTCCCTCTCCCAATACTACAGGGTGAACAGATAATCGAAACTCATCAACAAGGCCTAAATCAATAAAAGTCGTGATGAGACTTGCCCCACCGTATAACCATATATCTTTACCAGGATTATGCTTTAATTTATTTACTTCCTCGCGAATATTTGTATTCACAAATATGGCTTTACTGTCAGACCCTTTTTGCGTTCTAGAAAATACGTATTTTTCTTTGCTGTGAACTAACTCCCACATTTCTTTTTCATCATCAGGAGCCCCCGTTGTTGGCGTATATTGTCCCCATAAATCGTAACTTTTTCTTCCATACAAAATTGTATCAATTTGATTTAAGAAATTAGTAAACTCCATTTCAGGATCCATAATGCACCAATCAACTTCACCATTCTTCCCTTCAATAAATCCGTCTAGGGAAACAGCTAAATCTAAAATTATTTTTCTTGTTCCTACTTCATTGGACATTATTTTCCCTCCTTTAGTTGTTCAAGAATCAGGCCATCTAATGAAAACGAGCGCAAACCCTTATTACACATTCGCGCCCGAATGGAAACGTTATTAAGTTTATCTAAGTATTCATTATAAATCCATGTTGCAGTTATATGTAGTGTTACTGTTTCTTTTCAACAAATAACAAAAATAGTGTTGCCAATGGACCTAATACAAGTGAAAGTAAGAACCAATTCAATCCCGTTCTATTCTTCCCTTGTGCAAGTGCAGCATTTATCAATGCCAATGTGCCCCAACCTACGAAATATTGGTTATCCATCCTCTGTCCCCCTTATTACATTTAACTATACTATAACGTTAGTTGAAAAAAAGCACCAAAGAATCGTTTAAGGCTATTTCTCTACTTACCGATGTGAATCCGAATAAACCTGGCTAAACCCCTATTCTTCAATTTGGCCCATCAATGAAAATAAGCAATCATCCTAATACAAAATCGGGCCCGCTCGCTTATAATCCCTTTTAACTTCTTTTTTTACCATAATTGAAGTATGTTAAGTATCTTGATCCCTATGTAACAGTCCAATCTTCAAGAGGTTCTTCAAAAAACACCTGATAATTAATAGCGGAATTTTACAATTTTATTGAAAATGAAAAAAAGTATGCGTATAATGATTTTTAAATATTTAAAAATCGAAGAACAGGCTAAGTATATCATTCCCTTTAACAAAAGAGAGCAATCGGTAGCTGAAAAGATTGTGTTAAATAATGATTGAAAGACACCTGTGAGTGTTATCCTGAAAAAAAGTAAGGATAGACGGTTTGCAACCGTTAAAAAGCTTTGAGTTGGCTGTGTATGCAGCAATTAGGGTGGTACCGCGAGATAGGCTCTCGTCCCTGACAAATTGTCAGGGGCGGGAGCTTTTTACATTTAAAGGAGGTGAGTGGCCGTGGATGATGACGATGATGATAAAAGAAAAAAAATGTTTAAAAATTCAGGAGGAATAATCATGCATACAAATCTAAAACGTACACTTACCAAAGAGTGTATTAATAAAGTGGGAGAAATGGTAAAAGTCCAAGGTTGGGTAAAAAAAATCAGGCATCTTGGAAATATCAGCTTTTTAGTACTAAGAGAGCGAACTGGTGAACTGCAATGTGTTTTAGAAGGAAAACTTGCTGGCGTCATTATAGAAACAGAAAGTGTTATAGAAGTTATCGGAAAAATCGTTTCAACAAATAACACAGTACTTGGCGTTGAACTGCTAATAAAATCAGTGAAAGTGATAAACAAAAATAGTTTACTACCTTTTGAGGTAAATAAAAAAGAAGTAAACACAGGACTGGAGAACCTATTAAATCATCGAGTATTATCACTCCGTCATGAAAAAATCGCGTCAATTTTTAAAATAAAGGCAACTCTTGAAGAAGCATTTCGTGAATATTTAACAAATATGGGATTTATCAGAATTTTTACACCAAAAATTGTTTCTCAAGGTGCGGAGGGTGGCGCCAATGTTTTTAATTTAAATTATTTTGGGAAAGAAGCATTCCTTGCACAATCACCTCAATTTTATAAACAAATGATGGTGGCTTCAGGTCTTGAATATGTATTTGAAATTGGACCTGTTTTCCGTGCAGAAGAGCACAATTCATCAAGACATTTAAATGAATATATCTCTTTGGATCTTGAAATGGCTTTTATTGAAGATTATGAGGAATTAATGGAGCTAGAAACCCAAGTTATAAAATTTATGTTTGAAAAAGTTAAAGAAAGAAATGCAAACGAGTTAAAGCTTTTGAATATTGAGATACCAACTATTACTGATATTCCAAAACTAAAATTACATGAAGTAAGGGAAATTTTAAAGAATCGTTTTAAAAAAGAAATGCCAGAAGGTGACCTAAATACCGAAGGAGAAAAACTGATTGCAAAATATATAAAAGAAACGACTGGGAGTGAGTTTGTCTTTATTACAGAGTACCCGAAAGAAAATAGACCAATGTATACAATGCCTGCGGAAAACGGATTAACCAAGTCATTTGACCTCTTGTTTAAAGGTCTTGAAATCACATCTGGCGGCCAACGAATTCATGAATATGAAATGCTTGTAGCATCATTCAGAGAAAAAGGACTTAACGAGGAAAACTTCCAAAATTATTTAAACACATTTAAATATGGCGTTCCACCGCATGGAGGTTTTGCTATTGGACTAGAACGTTTAACAGCAAACCTCCTTGGATTAACTAATGTTCGGGAGGCAAGTGCTTTTCCACGAGACATCAATCGATTAACACCTTGAATGGTCTATTAAAATATACCCCTTTAATGAAAAGGCACTTTCCTTATTACAGGAAAGCGCCCTTTTGCAGGAGATCATACTACCCCCTTTCATTATATAATTGTAGCCTCATCGAAAGGTATTTCTTCTCCATTCACTAGAACATTGATTGTATCGTACGTTGAATCTATCGTTAAATAATATACATTCCGCTGTATATCTTTATATTGTGGGTTAAGTTCATTAAATATTATTTTTACTATATTATCTTGCTGGTCTAAGTCTGCCTCTATTTCCCCATTGGAATGAAAAATAATATAATAACCTTTTGTACCGTCATTAATTGATTGGAGTTTTAAATTGGCATTAATATGCTCTTCAATTTTTCGAGGTACATTGTCAATTTCACTAAAACTTAATTTTGGTGAACTACATGCTGATAACATCAACATAGCAAAAAGTAATGAAACAAACATTTTTTTCAATGCTTTCACCTCCTCCATCAAATTACGTTAATTGAATTACAATTTTCCCAAAGCGATGTTTGGATCTTTTTACATTAGGAACCTTAAAAAGAATCATAATAAATCCTCTCATAAAAACGAGTGCTGATTTTTTTATAGAATCACGCTCAATTCTTGAATAGTCTATTTACTAAATTTGAAAGGGAGAACCCCAAATGGCTCTCCCTTATTTTTTCTTCACGCGTTTATATATTTGATAACAGCCATTTCCTTTCCAAATCGGTCACCATTATCAATAAATCCTACACTAGCATATAGGTGATGTGCTTCCTGATTTTCCGGATGATAACCAACAACAATCTTTTCTGCACCTTGCAACTTACTCATCTCTGAAATCATTAATTTTGTCGCAGCTTTCCCTATACCTTTACCTTGAAAATTTTCATCAATCATTATCCTAAATACCCAATATCCATCTAGTTCCTCTTTTTCTGTGTTAAACATAAGGAAACCCACTATTTTTTCTTCATAGTAAATTGCAAAAGGTTTTAATGACGGTTCAAACTTTGAATGGGCAATTGATATGGCATTTGACTCCAAATACGCTGTTTGTTTCTCGGATATTTTTAATAGACAGCATTCATACCAGTTCTTCTCGTTCAATTCTTCGATTTTCACATTAAGCATATATTTTCCCCTTTCAAATTTCGGGGAAACGCAAAGTAAACTTTGTTATTTAGGCGTTATCCCCTTGAAGTTCTTCAGTAAAAAATTTTTTTTGTTTGTCATAATGAACGCCTCCCTTAACAATTAATGTCTAAAAAAATACTATTTGGAATTATTTAGACAGTGTAATTATACCATATTCTATTCCACAATTTGGTCCTTTAATGAAAACGAGCGCTGATTCTTATTAAAGAATCGCGCCAAAAAGTTGAAAAATCCTGTAACTATGATTTTGTTACAGTTCATTAATGAAGGGATATTTGCCATCTATAAATTAATTCTTCTTTATTTTCTCTTCCACTTTACTTTGGTTTTCTGCAACTCTAAACTTAACTATTTGACTAATGATTTCATAAGGTATGGGTTTTCCAATTGGGAATTGAACTGCACCTTTAGAGGTTTTATATCCTGATAATTCGTGCTGAAAAGAATTAATCCCGCTAGAAGTTGGATAGAAGCCTATATGGTTTTTGTATGCAGCAAAATGTACCAGATTTCCGTTTAATGCAAAAGTAGGCATTCGGTAACTTATTTTTTCCTCGGCATTAGGTGCTGATTCCTTTATAACCTGTCTTAATGTTTTTAATATTTCTTGAATCTCTTGAGGAAATTGTAAAATATATTCATCAATGGATTTAGGAATGTTTTGGTCCATACTATTCCTCCTCGTAAATATAAGTATTATTTAAAGTAAATATTTCTTATCTATTTCTCACTCTCTCCAATTTTTTAGAGTTGATTAAAGAATTGAATTTAGATGTGTAATTTTGCTTTCCCAATCTGTCTGATTGTATAAATGAAAATCCTCACATTTTCTTTTGCCCAAAAGATATTCTATAAAATATATTGCTCGATTTAATGGCCCTTTCATGCAAAAAACTATGTATAAAGTAGTAATGGTAAAGGTTTATTTGCTATAAGCACGAAATGAATTACCTTTTAATAACATATCAATCGGTATTTTTTGGGTAAATACCTAAAGCATGGCCTAAGGACGTAACAACATTCACTTTATGTGGCAATACCAATAGAAGCGTTCTCGTATTGTTCATTGCTTAAAGCTTTCACAATAAAGTGTGCAACATCAGCACGAGGAATTGTTCTAGATTTATCTGGTACGCTCGTTTTTGATTCCCTGTACTTTCCTGTTAATGCATCATTCGTTAATCCCAGTGGTCTAACGATTGTGAAATTTAATTCATGAGCTTCTATATAATCAACAGCATTGCGATGATCGACCAAAGCATTTTTTAGCATTTTCATAACAATTTTCCCACTAATGCCCGGGATTTCTTTGTTAATTCCAGCAGAAGCTGTGTAGACAATTCTTTTTACATGATGTGCTTGCATTCCAGCCACAATATTTTTCGTCATCTCTTCTAGCTCCGTTGACTTTTTCATGCCTTGACTTGAGCCTAAACATGATACGACTGCATCATGCCCGGCAATTGCTGCAGCAACTTCTTCCTTATTGAAGGCATCTCCCTGAACAACATTTAAACATTCATGTGTAAATTCTATCTTAGAAGGTGTACGTACAAATGCAGTTACCTCGTCTCCCTTTTCTAATGCTTGCTTCACAACATATTGGCCTACGCCACCAGTTGCGCCAAATACAATGATTTTCATAAAGCCCCTCCTTTATTTCTAGTATACGTTTTTTTTATTGTTTTTACCGGTTTAAAAATGCAAACGAGCGCTGATTCTTGTTATAGAATCGCGCCCGTTTGTTGAACGAGGATACAACTTTATGGCGTTTTACCGAACGACGGAATTGCACTGTCGATTTTCCCTGTTTTAGAAAACAGTTTGTTGTACGAGTAGGAAATTTTATATTCTTTATATTTATCTAGCTCTAAACTTTGCAGTAATTCTTCACGTATTTTTAATTTTCGGCTTTCGGCTTCTAAGACTATGTAGTATTGTCCGTCTTCTTCTACTATTTGCTCTTCTGTGATTTCTTGAGTTGTCATAACGTCCACATGGCTATACATATAAGTAAAACTTAGTACAAATATAACTAATAATGTGATAAATGCTGTTTTAAATACTTGTAGTTGAGTCATTTTATCACCTCCTTTAATATGTTTGATTAAAAGTAACCAATCATAAAATTAACAGTCTAACTAGTAATCATCGAAAATATCCTGTCTTAACGAGCCGCCCTGCTTACCTACCTGAGCTAACGTACTAATTTGCTTTGTGCAATCATTCCCTCTTTTAATCATACAGAATTATATGAAAATTTTAAACATTAAAACCAAAAAAATCCTTTGCATTAATCTCCCTTTATCGTTGTGAATCTGCAGTAATCAGATTAGATTCCGTATCCCACCATTTAGCCCTTTACTGAAAACGAGGTTGAAATGCTCGTAGATGCTGTATTGGCGTTCCCTCCCGGTGAACAGTCTTAAAAGGGCGATATTTCACAATCTGGCCCTATTACCAAAAAGGCACAATAACAAATACGTCCGTTCACTCCGACTATAGCTTGACTAATTTTTGAACATGGATCGTTCGTATCAGCGATTGATAAAGCTTGATGATGGACAATGAAACATTGCGGATATTTCCCAATAAGAGAACAGCCTGTCGCCATTCATTTACCTCAAGTTGCTCTTCTTTTAGATAATCATGAAACTGTTTACTACCCATTATTTTTAAAAACCATAAACCTCACCACAAAGAAGAGGTAACTTTCTTCGAATGTTTAATTCATTCAATTTCGTGGAATAGATTAAATGTGAACATATACAGGAGGGATATATTATGACAGTCAAATTGACAGTAGAAAACGTAGTACAAGCGAAACAAGAAGTGGAGAAATTAGAAGCACAAGGATATCTTCGAGATAACATTTACATCTTTGCGCACTCTGAAAAGCGTGAAGATGATATTAACGAGGCACTAGGGACTGAAGAAGCCGGTATTAGCGAGCAAGGGTTCCTGACTTCTATGAAGAACCTGGTGAATTCCCGTGGAGATGAACTTCGCAATAAGTTAGCTTCTGTCGGATTAAGTAAAGATGAAGCTGCACAATTCGAAGAGGTACTGGATACAGGTAAATTAGTCTTAGTTGCCAATAAGTAAAAACAAACATCCTTCTTTATTGTCAATGATTCGCTTAGAAAAATTTCCATATCTTTTATTAAGGCTCTTATCACAAAGATTGTTGTTTTTAAGGTTTAAAAACAAAACAGAGGTTGATCTACAATTAGTGTAGAATCAACCTCTGTTTTGTTTTATTATAGTTGTTCATTCAGAAATGTTATAAATTTGTTTCTGTCTTTTTCCTTCTCAATAATTTTTTTCACGCGATGTGTATTTTGTAGATAGGCCCTAACATTTCTATTTACGAAAAATAATTTTCGATATTTTTCTTCATCATAAATATCCCTAAACCAAGAATCCTGGTTTAACAATTCAATATTTCTGTCAATTTTTCGTGTATCCAAAGCAATACTACCATTAGGTATTAATCCGGCCAAAAAATCTTCTAACATCACTTTTATTCCACCTTAAAAACCAAATTGTATATATCTATTTAAAATAACCTTCCACTCCATCTTTTTCAATTAACCTGCTTCGTATGAGCAACAATCTTTACGAAAACAGCATTTATTAAAGAGTCCTCTTTAACAATATGATCTTTTAAGGAAAAAGAGCACTGATTCTTGTTATAGAATCGCACTCGTTTGTTGAACATAGATTTTCAATTAAAGGCCCTTTAATTGCAGTATAGGAACGATAAAATAATGCAGTTTCGAAGTTCGAATATTCAGGTTTTTATTCGATGTTGGTTTAACAGCATTTTTTGCATTTCTCTCTCTTTCCAAACTTTCATTTGGGAATGTTAGAATAATGATCCTAGTTTTTCTTTTATACTGTTTACAATCTTTTGTCCTGTGTTTACCTTTGTAAGAGTAATATCCCACATCAGGGCATTTGTATTTAAATTAGGATCTTTGTTAATTATTTTTATCGTTAGATCATTTACTCCATTTAAAGGGACTTGAAAAGAGATTTTCTGATTTTCCCCACTTTTAGCAGATAACCCTACCGCATAAATTACTGTTCCGCCACTGATAAATTCTATTTCACTACCCTCTGTGCTAACAGCATTAATTACATCGTCTGGTATTGCCACATAGCCTGTCATAGTTGTATATTCGCTATTTAAAATATACGAGAATTCATTATTCTTAGTATTTTTTCTACTATACAGATTTATTTGAGGTGTAATCTCTTCTCCGGCTACTGTAAAACTGGACAAGCTCTCATCCCACTGCAAAGAACCATCTTTTAAGATAAGTTCATTTAGGGCTACCGTTTCCCCTTCTCCTTTTTCTAGATAATTATTGATACCACCAATAATAATAATAGTGCCAACGGCAAGTATAGTAGCCATTAGGAACATTTTACAAATACCTTTAATATTATCTCTGTCACCGGTGACTATTCGCTGCGACGCATATCCTACCGCAGCACCTAAGGAATTAATTATAATATCTTCTATATCAAAAGCTCCAAGACCGGATAACATTTGTAACGTCTCAACAATTGTTATAGACAAAATAAAAAAGGTTATAAAACGCCTAAAACTACATTGAAACAGGAGTGGAATGATGATCCCAAAAGGTATAAATGCTACAAAATTCCCGAGCTCAAAAAACCAAATTTGAAAGTTTCTTCCCATTGGATAATGCAATGGAATCATTTCAGGTATTATATTATAACGTAAGACAGAAACATCCCCAAAAGCACCTCTATTAAAACCAAGATACAGGAAGTAGAAAATTAAAGCTGTATAAAATGTTAACAACAGAATTGTTATTTTTCGTAAATTTCCTTGATGCATTAATAAACCCTTTCTTTTCTGTAATATGAACTTAGATTACACTATCTCTTGAAAAAAAATAAATAAAATAGCATAACTAATTTAATGTTTATTTACCAATACTCTTTTTTACTTAATCATCTTTTTTCTGTTTAAGCTGGTTGAATATCATCTAACTTCATATTATTAATTACTTCCTTAAATAAAGGTGTTGAAGTATCTGAAAGTTTATAACTTTTACCTTTACCTGAAAAAATTTTAGCTCACAGATGAGTAATAGACCTTCGTTTAAGATTAATATTAAAAGGTAGGAGCAGGGAATTCATCAATTCTCATACGAAGTAAACTATATGGTTTTTCCCGCAGGTCTCTTCCATAATGAAATCTTGCCTGCCGGTGTAATTGGTTCACAATGACATATAAATATTGATCGGGCCCAATCGAAAAAGTATCCGGCCATAAAATTCTCGGATCATGAGCGATCGTTTCAATTGCACCATTCTGCAATATCTTCCGGATACTGTTGTTTTCATAATCTCCCGCATAAACGGTTCCTTTTCCGCCGGTGATCATTCCATCAGACGCACCCTTTTCCCCCCAATACTGTACATATTGAGATAAATTCATGTCCTGTATGTTTCTGTTTCTTAGAGCTTCTGTTGAGATTGAGAACAGTTGACGGCTGGTTAGCGGAGCATAATATAAAACCTTTCCATCAGGAGAAATCGCTAAACTATCGGATGCCAATCTAAATGGGTAAGTTGAGCCGTCCGGATTTCGATTCATCAAAACTTCACCTTCTACTTTCGGTAAAAAATAGGGATCAGGTGAAGTTGATATCGCCCCATCCAACCTTCTAAACGCGTTCCCATTATCTAAATCTACAACGATAATAGCCCCTGGCCCTCTGGAAGAAGAATCCGTTATATATGCATACCCTGCTCTTCCAACCCGAAAATCCAAACGGACATCATTCAGATAAGTTGTTGGCAAGACAACATCTTTTGTGAAGGTATAAGTTCTCCTTATTGTATTCGTATTTAAATCAACAGCAACTAATTTTGCTCCTCCTTCAATAGGTTCAGAAAAATTTGGTGCACCTGTATCTAGTACCCAAAGTGTTCCTCTTCCATCAGCAACGATACTTTGGACACTAACGAAAGACATTGCAATATTATCAGTATTAATCAAATTGGTTTCTAAACTCGGATATGGCTTTAATTCACCCTCGACAATTTCCGCCACAGTAAATTGAACTTCGTCTCCCCATTTTGGAAAGCAAACAAAAATACGGCCGGTTTCGGAAACGCTGACACCTGTAGGCATAGCCCCATAAAAAGCATGCACCAGTTCAAACTGCCCAAAATATTTCTCCATTGGTAACATAGGTTACATGAGAACCTCCTCATCAAATTCTCGGATATCAACTATATATGATGAAAAAATTTTTTAGTGCCTGGTTCTTAATAATACATTTTTCTATCTTGATGGTAGTTTTCAACTTCCCATTATTAAAAAAGTATTGTTTTATTAACCACTGGAATGAAATTTTTAAGAACTCGTCTTATGATTGTTTAGTAAGATACATGATAAAATTAAATTTTTTATAAAATAAAATAGCTTTTTTAAATAATGAGGCCCGATAAATCGAGTTGGAAGGACAATTAACTCCCAAAGGAGCCATCCTTTTTCGAGGTAGCTCCATTCGACTAAGGGGATGACACATTTAAAGATTTTGCAAGAGATATAGTTTTCCAATTTAACCCGAAAGGCAAATTTGTAGAAATAGGCTTGCTTTAGGGTAGACTTTTCAAGAAAATCTGGAGGTGTGATTTACGTGTTAGAGAAAAAATTAGCACTTCATGAATTTATTGAAACGTATCAAAGCGCTTTTTAAATCTTATGGGAAAAATAATAGTATCAGAATGCTATAGTTTAGGGGGATTGTGCAAGTGAAGAAAGAAATAATTTTTATTGTAACTGCATTTTTTTTAATAGCAACAGTTTCTACATATTTTTTTATGAATACAGAACAAAAAACCTTGTTCAATATTTTTTTAACACAGAGGATTTAGGTGGAGAAATACGTGATATCTCTATATTGCAGGTTGGGGATAAAGAAGTGAAAATGGAAAAAATCAATAAAAACAGCCTTATGTTTACTAATTTGATGCAGTCAATAGAAAATTTGGAGATAAAAAAGGGTTCATTTTCTGATATTTCTAATTCAGAAGTTTACACGCTTAGTTTTATTCACGGCAACGCGTCGCACCATATTTCGTTCTATAAAAACGGTGCGTTATGGTTTAACGGAGAAATATATAATGTACAAAGCGAAGATTCGATTGAGGAACTGTTTGAGTTATTAAAAAAAGGCATCAATTAGGTGGAATGCAAACATTATAATAATACATACGGATAGTGTTATTTCAATCCTTTTTCAACTATTGGAGGATTTATTACAATGAATATAAATCACAGTAAATCACGTTCCCAATAATAATTTGGAGCACAATAAAACACTTAAAACATCGTTATCTCAATGTTTTAAGTGTTTTTTCTTTATTTAATCCATATACAATTTTTTATGCACAATTGATTAAAGCGACATACAACAAGGTTTTAGCGATGTTCAAAAGAATTTGAACTAGCCACGTTTTGAATAAAATCTGGCATACACAGCCGATTCCTTAACGTTGAAAAGATACTTATTGCTGGCTCAAGTAAGAGATGAAATTAAGCAGCTAACTTTCTGCAAGCCTCTGCACATTTGAAACAAGCTTCCGCACATTGCTGGCAATGTTCATGATCATGTTTCTGACACTCATTGCCGCACGCCTCACATACTGTCGCACATACTGATGCAAGCTCTGAAGCAAATGGTGTATTTCGTGCTAACGCCTGCTCTAAAAAGTTACAGATATCTGCACATTCCCTATCTAATCTAATGCATTCAACCATCATCTTTACATCATCTTCCTTTAGACAAGCGTCAAAGCAATGATTACAGGCAGCCATACATTGGTGTAAAACCTGGATTAATTCTTGGTGTTGTTCATGTGACATATTCTATTCCTCCTATATTTTATACTCTCTATTCACATACCCCTACTAAGTATCTCTAAACGTAAAAATTAAAACATAACGGATGAAAGAGAGGACGGATTAAGAAGAAGATAGGATAATTCGCGTTAAAGTTAGCGTTCCCCCTCTCTCTAAGTAGATAATTTCTAATTAACAGCCTCGTTCGATTAAATAAATTTTGATGAAACTACTATTGCTGAAACTAATTTAAAATTTATCAGATTCAAAATAAACACACTCCTCCCTGGGTAGCTTGGTCAATCATTTACAAATCTCTATGTTTAATTCTTTCAATTTAGTGGAATAGAATGAATGTGAACATATATTGGAGGGATCAATAATGACAGTCAAATTAACTGTAGAAAACGTAGTACAGGCGAAACAAGAAGTGGAGAAATTGGAAGCACAAGGATATCTTCGAGATAACATTTACATCTTTGCACACTATGAAGAACGTGAAGATGATATTAACGAAGCACTAGGGACAGAAGAAGTTGGTATTGGCGAGCAAGGGTTCTTGACTTCTATGAAGAACCTGGTGAATTCCCGTGGAGATGAACTCCGCAATAAGTTAGCTTCTGTCGGATTAAGTAAAGAGGAAGCTGCTCAATTCGAAGAGGTACTGGATACAGGTAAATTAGTCTTAGTTGCCAATAAGTAAAAACAAACCCGGGAAACCAATCCCGGGTTTGTTTTTTATTTTACAAGTCCTTCTCGAATTGCTTGAACTCTGTATTCCAAGGGCCTTTCCACCAAGTCTGAATAAAAACCATCCTTCTTTATTGTCAAAAATCTGCTCGGGGAAATTATCATCTTCTTCATTAAAGAGGTTTCTTCAACAACCTGGTCCTTTAATGAAAACGAGCGCTGATTCTTGTTGCAGAATCGCGCCGAATTGTTGATTAAAATAAATACCCTATCAAATTAACATCACATTCTTGCAATAAGGAGCTGTTTTTTTATTATGAACGTACTGGTGATAGAAGATGAATATAAGAAGTATTATTTATAGGTTCAATTAATACCGGTTTCATCGAACCACCAAAACTTAGTCTTACCTCTTCCTCCTTGATTACTTTTAAGGCATTTATTAAATAACTTCCATCAAGGGAGATAGTTAAATCAGGTTCACCATTAATCACCTTGATATTTTGTGTTTCCTCTATTTCACCTATATTTGATGAATTAGAAGAAATCTTCATTTTCTTACCTTCTATGATTTCTAATTGTACGTTATTATTCTTCCATTCACTCGCAAAAAGACAAGCTCTATCAATACCTATTAATAATTGCGCTGTATCAAGAATAATTGTTGTCTTCGCATTTTTAGGAAATAATCCTGTTATGTTAGGATAATTCCCTTCAATTAACCTCGAAAACAACGTAAATGAACTTGTTTTAAATACCATATAACTGTCAGTTACATATATACGTATAACGTCCTTATCGTTATTTATTAACTTGGAAAGCTCATTAAGGCTTGTACTAGGGATAATAAAGGAACCATTTATATTTGACTCTATTATGAGTTCCCTTAACGCTAAGCGATGGGAGTCTGTTGCAGCAAATGATAGGTGATTATCTTTAATTGACATATTTACTCCTGTCAAAACAGGTCGAGATTCACTCTTTGAGACTGCAAACGCAGTTTGTTTAATAATTTCAATTAATTCAGTGCTGGGGATTTTAATGTAATTAGTTTCATCTATTTTAGGAAGCTTTGGGTACTGATCTGAATCAAAACCGAATATTTTAGTTACAATTTCTTCGGATCGAATGGTAACTACTTGTTTTTCATTTACTCTAAAATGTACTTTAGCCGGAAGTTTTTTTAAAATTTCACTTAAATGTTTAGCAGGAATAACAACACTACCGACTTTATGTACTTCTAATACTTTAACTCCATTCATCGTCAAAGGAATAACCTTTTCTATAACAATATCTGAGTTACTACCAATAAGGACTAAGGAATCATAATAAGCAATAATCTTAATACCTGACAAAATAGGAAAGGGTGTCTTTAAAGATACTGCTTTATTAACATCTGAAATTGCTTTATATAACCATTCATTATCTATAATAAATTCCATATATAGCTCACCTCATTATTATCACTAGGAAACTAGTTCGACAAAATAGTCTATAAACCCTTCTTTTTCAAATTACTGGTTACTTCGCTTAAACCTAATTTTCCACAAACCTATTTGTTTATGTAATTCCATAATCTGGCCCTTTAATGGCAAAAAGCACACTCCTTATTAAAGAAATGCGCCCGTTTGTTGAATTAGTTGATAAAATCAAAAATATCAGTTTCTATTGTCCATTCCAAACGTCTTATCCACTCCTGTTGCACTTCTAATGGCGCATTTTTAATTTTATGTAGGATTTTCCATACTTTATAAACACAATAACTCTTTAATGTTTCAGAAGATAAAAAAATAGGGTTATTGGTTTTATATTGTTCAATAAAAACGCTGTTTAATGAATACGCTTGTTTGGGATAGTGAAGTTTAGTAAACCAGCATACCCAACCTACATCATTTAAAGGGTTCGCCCATTCAGACCACTCCCAATCTAAAACAGTAAGGACGTTATCTTCGGTGTATAATACATTGTGCATTCTGCCATTTCATAAAGAAAGAATCATATCATTAAAGAATAGCACCCGATTGTTGAAGATCGATATTCTATAAGGACTGTAATTGAATTATAGAAAAAATAAAAAAACGAAGTTTTAGAGGTCAAATATATAGGCTATTATTGATTGGGAAATTGTATGATATTAATTAATCCTTAAATATATATTTATCCCAACCTATATTAATAATTTCTTGGTAAGTTGGCTTTATTATATTGAAACTAAATTCTGCTTCACAATCTACTTCAAACTCTACTTCTTCATATTGACGGAAATAAGCTGGAATATCATCCTTCTTAAAATCATCATATGTTTTCCAATTTGTATTACATTCATTACAATAGAGCAAAAGTTCCTCTGTCATTTGATTCTTTACGATTTCAACCCACCCCTGGTCACAAAAAGGGCACCACCCAACTTTAAATTCGTACATCATAATTATTACTCCAAATAAAATTATTTTACTTAAATTATATCAGAAACGTCCCAACACGTCGTTTTGTAACAAATCTTTAAAAATTGCAATTCTATAATATAACCCTTTAATGCAAACGAGCGCTAATCCTTATTCCAGGAAAGCGCCCGATTGTTGAATACTAAGGAAGTCACTTAAAGTAAAGCCCCGATACTTTAAGTGACTTTCTTCATAATCTTATATGTTTGTTGCTACCTTTCTTTTTCATCTTTAAATATATCTATAATCTCATCATATGCATTTTTAGTTTCATCGTATGTTGGATTATCAAGAAATTGAACATTTGAGACATCTTCGAAGAAGAATTCTTTAACTAATATTTTTACACATTTCTTAATTTCATTTATGTCTAACTCATCTGAAAGTTTAGTCCACATATAGATATAAGTTGGTTTATGATTGTTTTTGTTTAAAGGTGCAAAATGATTAACTTGATACAATAAGCTTTCATCATCTCTCGGATATATATAATCATAAACTACTTGTGAATCACCTCTGAGAAATCCTTCAATTTCCTTCTTGTAATCATAATCTTCTTCAAGGTCTAATTCATTGTTATATAAATAAGCTAGACTTATATGAGTGAGAATATCAAAACAACCCATTTTATTGGTCCTATTAGCATCGGAATAAATTGTTATCTCATCATTGCAGCTTTTATCACAAAGTCCATATTCTCCAAACCAAAAATTCATATGACGTATATGGACGTATACTGTATCTAACATTTGAATTCCGCTCCTCTTTTATTATATTAGTAAATTAATTAAGTAAACAAAACATACCAAACTTACAGATTAGTTCACACAATTCAAACTCCATCAATATATTATTTGATTGTATTCTTGCTGTCCTTTACATTTTCGATATGACAATACAAACCAATATAAAAATTCCTATTAAAATAAAGAGTAATTTCAGCACGTAGTAGGGACTAAATTGTAAAACAGCAGCAAATAGCTCACCTAATAAAGTCCCATCTCCCGCAACTGGCCCATTTCTATACTTTTCGTGGACTTCCTTGGAGTAATAAATTCCATATATCAAGATAAATGTTGCGATAAAACCTGAAAGAATTTCTCCCATACTCACATTAAGATACTTCCCTTCGTTCTAAAAGATTTCCCCATAGAATATTTAACCTATCAAATCTTAACAATGAAATGCTTTATTTCATATATGTAATTTTTTCCTTATTCAACTCAACTTCTCTGCTCAGTTAGTTTAAGTACTTTTTTTCACAATCTCCACGTCCAATTTGATTCGAATATTTTATTTAATTAAATGCCCCTTTAATGCAAACGAGCGCAGATCCTTATTACAGAATCGTGCCCGTTGCTTATTAATCACTTCTCACCTTATTTAGAAGTTTATTTCCATATCAAAAAAGGCGTAAAGAATAAGGATTTATTATTAAGAAATAGACTGGATTTTATGCAAACTCAACGGTACGTTATAATCGTATAAACATTGATGTATCAAGTGTTTAAGCTGTCTACATAAAAAGTTGTATTAATAATGATCATAGAAAAAGCCGGGAAACGTTGATTTAACAACACCCTCGGCTTTTTTCGTGTGTCCCCCAACTTCATTTTGGTACCGTAGAATTGTATGAATTATGCTAGCTGCTGTAAGGTTTAACTAATTGGCTATTTGTTTTAAGCCCTCTGTAAGTAAATTAGCTACCATTAATTCCAGACTGGTTAGCTTTATAATCCGAGTCTGGCACCTACTTCTGCATACTCTATATCTTTTCTTTCTGCATTCCAATTATCCCCTGTTTGTCCGTCCCATATCGCTCCTGTTTCAACGAAACCGACAGACGCAAACAACCTACGAGCGACTTCGTTTACCAACCAATACGATGTAGCAACTGCATCGGCTTTTCCTTGTGGAAATGACTTTATGTAATCAATAACTTTCATCATTGCTTGTTTGCCCAATCCTTTGCCTTGATGCTTTTTATCAATCATAAAGCGATTAAGTCCATAAGTAGATTTATCTCCATATTTTTCACATAAAAATGCACTTTCCGCCAGTTCGAAAAATCCAATATCGACATATCCTATGACTTCATCATTGTTGTATATAGCGAAAATCATAGGAGGTTTTTCGTCGTTCAGTATCTTTACATAGGCTTTAGCCAAACAGTATATACTGGAATCCACATTTCCTTTCTGCTCGTCTGTTATGCTTAACTTTAACACTGCCTCAAAATTATCGTGGGTAATTTTTCTTAATTTAATCATTTTTCTTCCCTACTTCCGAAAATATAAATTCGCCGCTCTACAATTCAACTTTCTTTACTATTTCGCCATTATCCACAGTACACCTTTTAAACGAACCGATTTCTCCCATCAACTGATGATAAATTCGCCCAAAGCGGATTTGAGTGCATTTTTTAAAAAGTTTATTTGGGAATCGTTATAAACCACGAATCTTCTAGCTTGTACTGTTTTACTGATTTTTTTATAGAGATGGAAAATGAAATATGCTCAATTGTTTCCTCGGTTACTTCGATATGGTATCGCTCAGGTTGTTTTAGAATATTTTTTAGTTCCTTATCTACTGGTTGTAAATGTGTATTTACATAATTAGTGATTAACATGATGTCACTATCATTTCCTTTACGTACAATCGCCTTTGAGGTTTGAAAAAGTGCTTCAATTTCTTTTTGAGAAAGCATCGTATCTTCCTTTCCTAACAAGGATTGATTAGTCTTATAAGAGACATCTTCGCTACAAAGTATCAAAAGTCCTTTTAGAGGATTCCTAAACTGTCGTTTTGGATATTTCTTTGCTTACCATTGTGAATCAGTATAAATCTGGATATATCCCTTATTCCACAATATGGCCCTTTAATGCAATCGAGCGCTGATCCTTATTACAGAATCGCGCCCTATTGTTGAAGATAATCTTATTAGAGAAATGCACCTTTAGCCCAATATATTAAAGTGGTGGATTTTCCAACCCAAAATGAATCCAATCTTCTTTTGGCGGTCCATAAACCCCAAAAGGTTTTATTCCTGCTTGGCGCATAAGAATAGTAACTTGTCCACGATGATGAACAATGTGCTTAATTAGTCCCATTAAAATTCGAGCATTCGATTCTTCTCTTCCAAATGCATTTTGCACTCGTTTCAGAGAATCATCTGTCCATTGTTGTTCAATAACTTGGGCTGCATAAGAACTTATTTTCTTAAAGGTTTCAGCGATTTCTTTTGCCGATGTTGGGACGCGCTCACCATATTCAAAGCTATCTATCTTCAAACCGTAATCTGCTAAATATTCTGGGATATTAGTCGTTAAATGCCATGCAATCCTTCCCAAAGTACGTCCTTCTGGATAAACTTTTTGATTTAATGAATTATCCGTTAAACCATCCAACACTTTTTGAGTAAGCATTGCTTCCCTATTCCATTCATTAATAAAATCTGAAATCGTTTCATACATATTTAATTCCTCCATAATCCAATCAATTAATTAATTATTCTAAGACAGCTGTAAGACCTAGCCTTATTCTTTATCTATTAGTGATTATATATTATGATGGTGACAACTTATGTCACTGTTATTTTTTGGAGGTATACATGTCAAAGGCAAAAAGATTAAATGAAATGATCATGATGGTGAATCGAAAGAAAAGATTTACCGTTAGGGAATTAGCGCAAGAATTTGAGGTTTCAAAAAGAACAATTTTGAGAGATTTGCAAGAATTAAGTGAGATGGGTGTCCCATTATATTCTGAAGCAGGCCCTCATGGTGGTTATCAAGTTTTAAATGAAAGAATTCTCCCTCCAATTGCCTTTAGTGAAGATGAAGCTATCTCTATTTTTTTTGCGATTCATGCTTTAAGACACTATATTTCCCTTCCTTTTGATACTGAGTATGAATCTATAAAAAAGAAATTTTATTTAAATCTTTCTGGAGATATAAGAGATACCATTGATAAAATGAAAAATCGAGTCGATTTTGTATCTGTTGACCAACAGGATAAGGTTCCGTTTTTAAAGCAATTATTGGAGGCATCAATTGAACAGGAAGTACTTAAAATAAAATATAAAAAAAATGGAGAACTAACTTATAGAAGTATTCAACCAATCGGTATTTATGCAAATGGAGGAAAGTGGTATTGCCCATCTTATTGTTTTGTAAATAAGGGTTATCGCGTCTTTAGATGTGATCGTATACAATTCATAGAACGTGATGAAAATAATTGCCCTATAGATTTATCGAATATTTATTTAAAAAACCGTTTTAGCCTTATAAATACTAAAGAAGAATATACATTCCAATTAAATGTGGAACTAACTAACAAGGGAGTGGAAATGTATAAATCCGAAATATGGGCAAATATAGAGTTGTCTAAAAGAGAAGATGGTACTGGAATTTTGAAAGGTAATATCTCAAAAAGCGATATTCACTTTTTTTGTCATTATTTGATTACTTTTGGTGAAGAAGCTTTTATTAAAAGCCCACCTGAATTAACTCAATGTATGAAGGAAAAGTTAAATAATATTTTAAATCAGTATGACTAACTAAAATTCTACTGTTACACTCAAATGGAACTTACTAAAATATAAGTTCCATTTGTATTTATTCCATTAAATGATCCTACTACGTTACATATGTAAACGAGAAATCGCCACATCATTACCGATACGTTGTTATACAATTGTAAGAATAACAAGAGTTAATGAAATTATAAAAGCACCAATTATTTAAGAATAATGTTTCACAAACTTCCCATTTTAAATGTAATCACATAAATTTTTTCTGTTGTTCCCGAACGTAAGAAATAGCTTTTTCAATTGTAAATATTTTTTCATTAAAGCAATTCTCTCCCATTTCTTTTACTAACGGGTGGTGAACTATTCCGCTTTTACTTACAATTGCAACGTAATCAAGCAACACATATATAACATCATCTTTCAATCCCAGTATTTGCAAATCCTTAATAAGCTTTTTATCGTAATCAGTAACAGTACTGTAGCGTTCTTTTATAAAATCAAAAGGTGTTGTTGTTTTCGCCTTATTAATATACCATTCATCGGGTGTCATTCCTGTTTTAGCTGCGAATTGTTGTTCGTTCCATTCCTCTATTGTCGTGCCTTGTATTTCCTTAAAACGGTCTTCTGGTGTCTTGGCGTGTACTACTCTATTTTTTGTCTTTTTGAGACGCTTCTTATTTTTCATCATCCTTTTCACCCTTAATTTTTATGTATTATATAAGATAATTTAATAAAGTTTAATATTCCCCTCCTAAATTTGAGTAAGCGAGTTTAAAATGCTTATTTCAGCGTGTCAAAAATTAAATTACTACTGTTGAGATATTAAGAAAGGCAAAATAAAAGACCTCAATATTATGAGGTCTAAGTAGTGTTAAAGCCTTTATTCTTCTTCAAAGGATGTACTTTAAAAATAATCGGGGATATGTAGTGATATGGAGTCGATCTCATTTTCTTTTGAGTAATACATACAAACACTGTCTTTATATTTTTGACTATCATTAGGTAGTACAATAAAACCTAATCCTTTGTAAAATTCTATCCCAATATCACTATAAAGGAAAAAGTTGTTACAGTTTTCTTCCTGTTCTAGTTTATTTATCGTTTCTTTGACCAATAAAGAAGCATATCCTTTTTTTCTTAAATTTAAAGGAGTAGCGATTGAACCAATCCCTTTTACAATTTGGTCTTCAGAAAGATTTAGTTCATATACGATGAGGGAGCTTAATAGTTCCTTTGTATCTGTTGCTTCAAGAACGTACCAATTTCCCTTTTTATACTTATTGGAAGCCTGGCACATAGTTATATATTCTTCATATGGCAGATTATCTCCCCAAACATCATAGCCCATCTTATAAATTTCTATCATATCCTCTTTTGTTGCTTCTCTAATTTTTTTCAAAGAACCTCTCCTTCTATTTTACGCGGTTATACATTCTTTTCGACATTCAGGTTATAAAACCTCTATTCCTAAGAAGCTAAACTGTCCCGTTAGCTTAAGTACATTGTTTCACAAACTCACATCAAAATTAACATAAAATCCTATATTTAATTTAGATGTGTTATTCAATTAAATGGCCTTTAAATGCAAACGAGCGCCTATCCTTCTTACAGAATTGCGCCCGATTGTTAAATAACTTTACTCTAAATTAAACGTTTTAACTAAGTCCTAAAAGTACATTCTCTATTTCTTTATAAAAGGTAGATTCTTTCCAAAGTGTAACGGCCCTTGTCTCTTGATATTTTTCAATCAAGATTTGAATCACATTGTATCCAATAAAATAGCCTAAACGTTCGAAACCAAAGTAGGAACCTCCATTAATAGAAAACCATTCATGGAAAATCTCAGGTTGCGTTCGTTTATTTATATCTTCCAAAAAAGTAGAGATAATCTCTTTTTTATTGTTCTCTGCAAATCTTAACCATTCTTCTCCAGTATCATCGTATGAAAAATAGACCGATTTATCAGCATCAACAACTTGTTCTGAAAAAAACGTTGCAAATCCTTCCTGAAACAATGTTGTAAAGGGATGACCCCACTGAACTTTAGACCAATCCATCCCCTCCTGATCTGATAAAATATTATGAAGAGCATGACCAAATTCATGAGCAATAATTACTTTTAAATGCTTATCATTTGAAGAAAGCTTTTCTAAACAAAAAGTCACTTCGGGAATAATTTGACGATGTGTAAATGCATTTGACCCATATGCTCCAACAATAATATGTACATCTTTAGTGAACTCGACATTATATCTTTGTCTGTAAGTTAACACAACTTGTTGAATTAGGCTTTCAATTTTCCTACTTGATTCCTTTATCTCACTCATTTTGGAAGGGTATTTTTGAATTGCATTTTTAATCTTCTCATCTGCATTTTTACAATGATACAGAAAGTATTCCTTGAAGTGTTGTGAGAACTTTTCATAGTAGTGTTTTAAGAACAGCTCTGAAGGCATGTAGTTTGATAAAAAATATGGAACTGTATTATAAATTTTCATATTTAACTTCCTCCATTCCATAACAATCCTCTTCGTTAATTTGATACTTTTCTATTTCTCCAAATAATTTTAAGTTCCTGCTTATTCCAGAATATGGCCCTTTAATAGAGGAAGACGCATTCCTTAGTAAAGAAATGCGCCCGTTTGTTGAAGATCGTTTTTGAACTAAACCACCCTTAGTTTAAGAAAAAAAGAGCTGCATACGAAACTCAATGATGTATATATCTATTCGTTCATAGACATTTTTTATTTATAGTTTTCAATATAATTTCCTTTTTCAAAAATTTCTTTTGCACCTAGGGCAGTCCATTCCTCTGGGGTTACATTTGGGTGCAAGTCAAGATAGGATTTTACCATTTTATAGCCTTCACTGTAACCATAACGATTAGGAAGGCCATTACCTCCCAGTATAATTTCGTAAGCTCGATTAAAGTCATACTTTTCGAGATCTAATACAATTTTTGACCAATAATAATTGTTGAATGTTGAATAAACTGGAGTAGCATCAATATTAGGATAAACTAACTTTTCAAACATAAATGCCTTTCCTTCAAATATTAGATGATCCAAAACAGTAAAAGGTGGAGCATTACGTAAGTACTTCTCTGTCCAAACACTATGATGATATTCGTGAGCCATGCTAGACCTTAAAACATCTTCGTTATAATATTTGTTGTAAAGTACTATTATTTTTCCTGCCCCCACTGTAGTCATTAGTATATTTGTATTTGTGGCAGGAAAAACACATGCAGTTGTTTCTTTTCCAGATGGAAGAAGGTCAGAAGATTTTAAAAGAGCTTCTTTAATAATATTTTCAGTTTCTTCCCTATCAATTTTTTCACTTAATATTTGATTTTCTGTTAAAAGGTCAGGAGCTACATTTAGAACTTCATCTGCCATATTAGGATATTCACCATTCTCAAAACAAACACTATATATAGGTCGAATTACCTCTTCATTATAAATTTCCAATTGTGATTGTTCTGGATTAATTTCAACTTTATCTGCATAGTTTTGATAAAGTTTATAGGCATTGACTATTTTAAATTTTTGACCTGTTTGAGGATGTTCGAATGATAAAACGATACTTTCAATACCTTGCTTTTCTTTCGATTCTTCAGCTTGTGTACAGGAAGTAAGTGTTAGCAACGTAATTATTAGAAGAACTATGACAAAAGTTTTTTGATAATTCTTCAAATAAAATTCCCCCCTACGTAAAAACAAACTATTCAACTAATTATTTTACCATATTTTAGAATTAAATTATCTATTACCTTGAAATTTTTAATTGAACTAACCTGCCTCGTTAACTTAAGTACACTATTACAAACTCACATCAAAATTAACTGTTATTTAATTATATGGTCCTTTAATAGAGGAAGGCGCATTCCTTAGTAAAGAAATGCGCCCTTTTGTTGAAGAACATTTTATGATTCTCTTTGCATAACAAAACTGTGAACTCTGAATTATTGATTACGAAAATCGAATCTTTCATTAGGAACTTCCAGAGTACGCCCATTAATTACTACTGTTTTATTATCTAACCACTTAATTTTGGCTGTTGATTCTCGATAATTCCAGTAGATATTTTTTGTTTTGCCATTACGTTCATTAAATACTAATTCACCTCTTACCGCATCAGAGCTTAAGCTTGGACTCGATAAATAAGCTTTTAAAGTATAGGTACCATCAGGAGAGGTTTCCTCTGTAAGATATTCTCCCTTTGGCAACCTGTTCATATCGAAAAATGCCCAATAAACTCCATATCCAATAAACCCCACAAATAAAAAGCTAATAGTCAGTATTATTTTCACTATCTTTTTTCGCTTTGCCCCTTTTATCGTTGATTCAGCAGTCATACAAAACCCCCTTTTGCACTTTTGAAAAGAAGTTAAATAATTCCTTTTATTATAGACTTTATTTATTTAATATTGTTCCCAAAGCTTCGTTATATAACATTTCATCATAAAGTCCTTTTTAACAATCTGGCCCGTTTGTGGAATAAAAAAAGATCCTGTATATCAACACAGGATCTTTAATCAATCTTTATTTTCCATTAATGAACTTTGGTATAAATGCTCCATGCCATAAAATAGTTTGACATTATACAAAACCGTTAATTAATAAAGACTTTTTCTTATATTTCTTCTTTTCGCACATGCTCAATTACTCTTTCGAGGTACTGAATGGAGCCTTGGATTCTAAAATTCGCATAATCGCTGACAAAATCGGCTAGCACTTGTCCACCTGGTTTTACTAAATGTTGTCTGTCCTTTTTAAACAGGAAGTCCCATTTTGCATGCATTCCGTGTAACTTTTTTTCTAAAATATGAATGATCCTGTCGCGATCAACATGTTTAATATTGGCTAGCCCGATAACCATATCACCGATTGTATTGGCGTTTTCAAGCGATTTATAAATCTTTTTTGGCAAGGCTTCGCGGCCTTTTTCAGTAATTGAAAATACATGCCTATCAGGGCGATTTTCTTCCTTTATAACTTCTTTCGTCTCGATTAGTCCTTGTTTCGCTAATGACTCAAAATGATAATATAACTTACTTTCCGTCAAACCATTGATGGAATCAAGTGACTGTAATTCGGCGATTTGTTTTTTTAAATTATAAGGATAATTATCTCCTTCCATAAGCTTGCTAAGAATGAAAATTTGAATTGCCATTGTTTCAGCTCCTTAGGCAAATATTAGTTCTATTTTATCAAAACTAACGATTTACTTCATCAGAATTTTATTCAGTTATAATTCTTATAACTACTCCTCTACAGTTACAGGTAGTGGTTTATGAAGTACCCAAACAATTAGAACATTAATGACCATTGCTACAAAGCCAACTGTTGTTAATCCTAATACGAACGGAGCCGCACTGACACTACCAAAGATATTGTTAAAGTATGCTTGTACAGAATAATACATTGGTGAAATATGGCTCATCCATTTATAAGGTAAATACATCATATCGCGAGAGATTGTCGCGCCATTAGCGATCGTTTGGATTAATAAAATAGGAATGTTTAAAATCATACCCGCTTCACCAACTAATAATACGAAAATTGCAGTGAAGTTAAAGCTTGCCCAATAATTTAGCGTTTGTTGACCTAATATTTGGAAGAATAGACCAACACCTGATAAATCATTGATAGCAAATGACATAACGGTTGATACTAAACCAGATAATAAACCGATAATAATCGATGTTAATTGCATGTAAATAAATAAACGTGTTTTTGTTGCTTTCCCACGATTCGCTTTAAATGCACCTACTAATTGCATCGCACCAATCATAGCTCCAACATAAATGGCCATTGTTAAGAACATTGGTAGCATATTGTTATGCATGCCATCTGGCACGTCGTTGATTGTTACAATATTTCCCACATAACTATTTTCAATTTGCGCCGCTAATTCAGCTGCTTGCTCTTTCGGCACATGTAAGTTCATTAAAATTCCTTGCGCTGTTTGTTGTGAAAATTGTGCACTTAATTGTGCATTAATTTGCATGACAACTTGTTGCATAGACGATGACACGGCTGTTGCACCAGCTTCATTGATTGAGAAATCAATACTTGATGATACATCGCCTTTTTGTAAATCAGCTGAAAACGTCTCTGGAATATGAACGACTAATGCTAAGTCATTTTTTTCTAACTCTTTTAAAGCTTCTTTATTTGTGATGTCTGTTTCAATATCTTCAAACGGAAGCTGTTCTGTTAAACTATCAGCAATTTGCGCACCATATTCCCCTTTATCATCATTAATAATGGCTATTGGTAATTGATCCATATTGCCCGGTATCGCGGTGTACCCTGGTAAAAAGATACCTAACATACATACCGCGTATAAAATCCCCATAAAAATAGAGCCCTTGGCACCTTTCGTTTTTAAAAACTCTTTAAACTTCATTTAATTTAGTACTCCCCTTCTACAAACCCAATTTTTCTATTTATAATCTAAATGAAATAGTTTAATTTAAGTAGTTTAATTAAACCGTGATTGTAATTCTACAAAAATACGATTTACTTTGCAATGAATAGATATAGCCTAGAAACACTATTTTTTATATTTTGTCTAAAGTGTGAAATGGGAGTTCGTTCATTATTAAAAGTAAGGAAAATCTCATACTAACGACCTTGTAAAGTTACTTGATAAATTATAAATATTTTAAAATATAAAATTGATATCAAAACCTTGATATTTTTACTATAATTAGATGAAAAATTCTAAAAAACAATCGAGATTTAGTAACGTGTACTGTTCATCTCGATTGTTTCCTCTATTTATTCATATTTTTTTAAAACAATTGCCGCATTATGACCGCCAAAGCCAAATGAGTTCGATAACCCTGTTTTGATATTCATACGGCGTGCAACGGAAGGTACATAATCTAAATCACATAATGGGTCGGGCTGCTCTAAGTTGATTGTAGGAGGAATAATGCCTTCCTTTAAGCTCATCGCTAATGCTATTGCTTCAACGCCTCCAGCTGCCCCCAACATATGGCCAAGCATCGATTTATTCGCTGTTACGGGGATTTGATAAGCTTGCGTTCCAAACAACTGCTTAATAGCCATCGTTTCAGAAATATCCCCCACTTTTGTACTTGTAGCATGAGCACTAATGACATCAATTTCTTCAGGTGATAGGTTAGCATTTTTTAAAGCTGCTCTCATGGCAAGGTAGGCACCTTTGCCTTCTGGATGTGTAGCTACGATATGATGTGCGTCTGAACTTGCACCATAGCCAATCACTTCTGCATAAATTTTTGCTCCTCGTTTTAAAGCATGTGATAACGATTCTAAAATGAATATGCCCGCCCCCTCTGACATGACAAAGCCATCTCGACCGTCATCAAATGGACGGCTAGCCAAAGTAGGTTCGTCGTTTCTCGTTGATAATGCTGTCGCATTGCCAAAGCTAGCTATTGATAAATCTGTTATCGCAGCCTCTGTTCCACCTGCAAACATCACATCAACTTCTCCGTAACGAATTAATCGAAAGGCTTCTCCGAGAGCTGTATTGCCAATTGCACAAGCTGAAACAGGAGACATCGATGGGCCCATTGCTTTCCACTTGATGCTAATTTGAGCTGCAGCGGCATTTGAAATCATAGCAGGTACTAGTGTTGGACTAACTCTTCGTGGCCCTTTCTGTCTAAGCGCATCTATATTTTCAATAAAAGTTTCAATTCCGCCTATGCCCGAACCTACATAGACGCCTAATCTTTCATGGTCAATCAACTCGCTGTTCAAATTGGCATCTTGCCACGCTTGTTCGGCTGCAACTAACGCAAATTGTGCAAAACGATCTAACGTTTTTGCTTCTTTCTTTCCTAACAATGCCTCAGCATTGAAGTCTTTAATGATCCCAGCAATTTTAGTTTTTTGATTTGTAACATCAAATGTATCAATCGTTGAAATACCTGATTGTCCATTGATTAAATTGTGCCAAAATGTTTGAATATCGTTCCCTAAAGGAGAAACGACTCCCATACCTGTAATAACAACTCTCTCCATTGTTCATTCCCCCAAATCCATATGATAGTTGTATTTTACATCGTATATATCCTATTACAAGACACTGTTTATCCTGGTATAATAACTACTAGGTAAAAATGATACGGAGAGGTTTTTAACATGAATGATAAAAATAGGCTTGAAGCTTTGTCGACATTTTTAAAATCGAAACGGGCCCAAATAAAGCCTGAGACTATTGGCTTGCCTGCCGGTACGCGCAGAAGAACACCAGGTTTACGTAGAGAAGAAGTTGCTCAATTAGCGGGTGTCAGTACTACTTGGTATACGTGGCTAGAACAAGGAAGGGATATTAAAGTATCTGCAAGTGTCCTCGACTGTATTGCTTCAGCTTTGCAACTTAGTCATGATGAAACGGACTACTTAAACAACCTTGCCTTGGATGTAAAATCAGAAATCACCACTTTAAAAAAGGAACCATCAGAGCTGAGCCCTGCTTTAAAACGAATATTAGCTGAATTAACGTATTGTCCAACAATTATTACCGATCGCCATTGCCATATTGTCGGTTGGAACGCTGCTGCAGCGCATGTTTTTTTAGACTTTGAACAAGTACCGACTAATGAAAGAAATTTAATTCGATTAGTGTTCACAAGAAAAGAATTTAAAGCATTGGCCGTCAATTGGGAACATTTTGCAAAAGGCTTTCTTGCTATTTTCCGTACTTATTATGGCCACTATTTAGGAGACGAATGGTACAACCAATTTATTGAGGAAATGAGCCATTCTCATCAAGAGTTCCAAGATTTATGGCAAGAAAGTCAAGTGAGCAAGGCACCAGAAATGATGATTGAATTTAGACATGCCAAAGCAGGCAAAATGTTGTTTAATTTAACGTCTCTTCAAGTGCAAGGGGATATGGATTTACGATGCAGTATTTATACACCCGTCGAGGAAACAGAGACAGAGGATAAGTTGAAGCGTTTAATGAGGAAAGTTAGCGCTGAAAAATGATGTAGAACTTAATTGTAAAAAAAGCGTTGGAGCCCTTGAGCCCCAACGCTTTTGATTAATACATTTTTAAATATTGGTCGCGTTCCCATTGGTGTACTGTTGTACGGTACATGTCGAACTCGATTTCTTTTGCTTCTTTGAAGTTTGCGTAAATGTGCTCACCTAAAGCTGATTGAGCCACTTTATCTTGCGCAAGTAATGTTAATGCATCGTCAAGAGCTGGTGGTAAATTAGCGATACCGTTTGCTTTGCGCTCTTCTTCAGTCATTACATAGATGTTACGGTTAATTGCCGCTGGTGGTGTTAATTGTTTGCGAATACCTTCTAGACCCGCTTCTAAAATAACAGCCATCGCTAAGTATGGGTTTGCTGATGGGTCCACTGAACGTACTTCTACACGAGTTGATAGACCACGTGCAGATGGGATACGAATAAGTGGTGAACGGTTTTGTGCAGACCATGCAACGTAACATGGTGCTTCATAACCAGGAACTAAACGTTTATAAGAGTTTACTGTTGGGTTTGTTACAGCTGTGAATCCTTGTACGTGTTCAAGAACACCTGCCATAAATTGCATTGCTGTTTCAGAAAGACCTAGTTCAGTCGATTCATCGTAGAATGCATTTTCTTTCCCTTTAAATAAAGATACATTGAAGTGCATACCAGATCCTGCTTCACCAAATAATGGTTTTGGCATGAATGTAGCATGTAGGCCGTGTTTACGCGCAATTGTTTTAACAACTAATTTGAATGTTTGGATGTTATCACATGCTGTAATGGCATCTGCATATTTAAAGTCAATTTCATGTTGACCTGGTGCTACTTCATGGTGAGAAGCTTCGATTTCAAAGCCCATTTCTTCAAGCTCTAAAACGATATCACGACGACAGTTTTCACCTAAGTCTGTAGGTGCTAAGTCGAAATAACCACCGTGGTCGTTTACTTCTAACGTAGGTTCACCTTTTGCATCTAATTTGAATAAGAAGAATTCTGGCTCAGGCCCTAAGTTAAAGCTTGTGAAGCCCATATCTTCCATTTTTTTAAGGATACGTTTTAAGTTATTACGTGGGTCACCAGCGAATGGTTCACCTTTCGCAGTGTATACGTCACAGATGAAACGTGCTACTTTCCCTTTTTCTGAAGTCCAAGGGAACACGACGAAAGAATCTAAATCAGGATATAAATACATATCTGATTCTTCGATACGCACGAAGCCTTCAATTGATGAGCCGTCGAACATCATTTTGTTTTCTAGTGCTTTATCTAGTTGACTAACAGGAATTTCAACGTTTTTAATTGTACCTAGAATATCCGTAAATTGTAAACGTATGAAACTTACATTTTTTTCCTCTATTAAACGCTTGATGTCCTCTTTTGTGTATTTACCCACAGTTTTCCACACTCCTATAAATTGTCTAACATATATCATTACCCTACTCTACTAAAGAGAAACCCTTAATAGAATCGAGATAAATCACCACGACGAATGGATGATTTTTGCATGCGCTGTGCTTGTCGCATTTCTTCGCGCATAATACGACGTAATTCTGTGTCGCTTAAATCAGGTTCATCTGTTGCAACAGGATCTAATTTTTTAGCAAATATTTTTTTAATTTTCGCCATATTCATGCCCTGCTCTAAGTAATCTTTAATTTCAAGAAGTGTATCGACATCATTTAATGAAAACATACGTCGATTTCCTTCTGTTCGGTGTGGCTCTATTAAATGGTGTTCTTCATAATAACGAATTTGGCGTGCCGAAAGCTCGGTTAATTGCATTACGATACTCATCGATAATAACGGCATCGTTCGTCTAATTTCACGACTCATTTAACTCCCCCCCTAATACCCGCTTATCATATAACGAAAATTTTTCACTGTCAACACAGATGTAAGGTTTCCTAACATGGATTTTTAATTTTTTTTTGAATTGATGAAAAATTGTTAAAAACTATACGTTTTACGGCCTTTTTCTTGTTAATGAAAATTGGAAAAGCCCATCACAAAAACTGTGATAGGGCTTTTCATTACGTGCCTATTTTCGTAAACTTTGCACCGCGCTACAAATAGCGAATTTCACATGCTCATATGTTAATCCACCTTGAATAAATGCTGTAAACGGTGGGCGAATTGGGCCATCAGCTGTCAGTTCGATACTTGAGCCTTGAATAAATGTACCCGCTGCCATAATAACATCATCTTCATAGCCTGGCATGTAAGCAGGCTCAGGTGCATAATGCGCATTAATCGGAGAATTTGCTTGAATTTCACGACAGAAAGCAACCATTTGCTCGGCTGTTTGAAACGATACGGATTGAATTAAGTCTGTACGCTCCGCATGATAACTTGGGAATGTCGTCATGCCTATTTCCTCCAACATCGCAGCTGTAAAAATCGCACCTTTTAAGGCTTGACTTACCACATGCGGTGCTAGGAAAAAGCCTTGATAAAAATCGCCTAGCGTATTTAATGTAGCACCCGCCTCTGCTCCAATACCTGGTGATGTCATACGATACGCACATTTTTCGACTAGATCAGCTCGTCCTGCAATATAGCCTCCTATTTTAGCTAAGCCACCACCAGGGTTTTTAATAAGAGAACCTGCCATTAAATCCGCCCCTACTTCTGTAGGTTCCTGTGCCTCCACAAATTCACCATAGCAATTATCAACAAAAATAACGGCATTCGGTGCTAGTTCCCTTACTTTTGTACACATTGCTGCAATTTGCGAAATCGTAAAGGATGGTCGAGTTGCATAGCCCTTGGAACGTTGAATGGCAATCATTTTCGTGTTCGCTGTAATGGCCGCTTCTACTGCTGGCCAATCGATTGCTTCGTTATCAATTAAATCTACATGGCGATAACCGATTTTATAATCCTTTAGAGAACCCGTATCTTTGTCTCCACCATCGACAATTGACTGTAATGTATCATATGGTTGCCCTGAAATATAAAGCAATTCATCACCTGGTCGTAGCACCCCGAATAGACTAAGCGTAATCGCATGTGTACCGGATATAATTTGCGGACGGACAATCGCTGCCTCTGCACCAAAAACTTCCGCATAGACACGCTCAAGATTGTCGCGACCTTCATCATCATAACCGTAGCCATTGGATGGATGTAAATGAAAATCACTTACTTGATGTGTTCGAAAGGCCGCAAGCACCTTTTGTTGATTGAGAAATGCCATATTCTCCACCTTAGTGTGATATGGACGCACCTTTTCTTCAATTTTTTCAGCTAATGTTAGCGTTTCTGCTGTTAAATGGGTTGTAAAAGTCATTGTTTTCGTCTCCGTTTCAAATTGTTCTTTCCTATCTTATCAATTTGTTAGCAACCCTGCAAAAATAGCTATTGTGTCTAGCTGTTAAATGCGCTAAGCTAAGGGGCGGACTTACTACAATTTATTCTCGTTTAAGGAGGGAAAGTGATGGCTTGGGAAGTTTTTAGCATCATTGGAACAATTGCCTTCGCTATTTCCGGAGCAATAATAGCAATGGAAGAAGAATACGATTTATTCGGTGTATATATACTTGGCATTGTAACTGCATTCGGTGGCGGTGCCATTCGTAATTTACTAATTGGGCTACCCGTTACAACTTTGTGGGGGCAAGATATGATGTTTCAAATCGCCATTGCGGCAATTACGATATTTTTTATCTTTCCGCATCATTTGATACAGCATTGGCATCGTTGGGGCAATTTAACTGATGCCATCGGTTTATCGGCTTTTGCGATTCAAGGTGCATTGTATGCTGTCAAACTCAACATGCCGATTAGTGCGGTGATTGTTGCGGCAGTTTTAACTGGATCAGGCGGGGGTATTGTGCGAGATTTACTAGCCGGACGTAAGCCACTCGTGCTACGCGATGAAATCTACGGTGTCTGGGCAGCACTTGCTGGTCTTCTAATCGGATTAGAATTATTACAGGGAGATATTTTCTTATATGTATTATTCGGTGTCATTACGATACTACGCGTACTATCTTATATGAAGAAATGGCGCTTACCATTGCGTAAATTGCATCGAGCTTAAAATAAGCTATATCCTTGATGGCTACGGCGGTGCTTTGCGCTTAGCACAGTCAGCCGCAAACCTTGCATTAGTGAGGGTTGCGGCTTTTATTGTGTGCTGTTGTAAGCAGGAGTCACCGCCTACGCTACCATCAACTCGAGTTATTTTCTATTATTATTTACTAACTAGCGCCATCGTCTCTGCTAATGTAGCCATCTTGCTTACCATCGAACAAGCTGCATCTAAAATAGGAAAGGCTAAAGCTGCACCAGAGCCCTCTCCCAATCGCATATTCATATGTAGCATCGGCTCGACGCCTAGCAGTTGAGCAGCAATTTTTGCACCCGGTTCTTCAGACGCATGAGAAGGTATAATATAGTGTTGGACTTTCGGTTCCAATTCATAGGCAATAAGCGCTGCTACTGTAGAGATAAAACCATCGATCACGACTGGTTTGCGATTGGCAGCAGCCGCAAGAATAATGCCAGCCATTGCCCCTATTTCTAATCCCCCCACTTTGGCCAATATATCAATTGCATCATGACGATTCGGTTTGTTTAATTCAATCGCCTTTTGAATAACAGCTACTTTATGTTCGATACCTCCTGAACCAAGCCCTGCACCAAATCCAGTCACTTCATGAGGATGACAGCCGTGAAGCACAGATAATATCGCCGCACTCGGTGTTGTATTGCCAATCCCCATTTCACCAGTAGCAAGTACATTTGCCCCTTGTTCAATTTCTGCTATCGCAACTTCAATTCCTACTTCAAGCGATTGAATAGCTTCTTCTCTTGTCATCGCTGGTCCTATTGCCATATTATCCGTACCATATTTTATTTTTTTAATGAGCACACCTGCATCATGCGGAATATCTTTTTTTACTCCAACGTCTACCGTTACAACTTTTGCATTTGTTATGTTGGCGATCGCACAAACACCTGTTACCCCTTTAGGAAAATTCAACGTTTGAAGAAACGTAACATCTTGAGGGTTTGATGTTACGCCTTCAGCACAAACACCGTGATCTGCCGCACAGACAATAACCGTTTTATGATCGAGTTTCGGATATCGTTGTCCGGTAATTCCTGCTAGTTGTATGGCTAGTGACTCCAGTTTTCCCAAGCTACTTGGTGGCTTGCTAAGGGCATCAATATATTGTTTAGCGTCTTCCATTATTTGTTTGTCAGCACCTTGAATGCTTTGCAATGTTTGTTGTAGTAATTCCATCCTCATCTCTCCTTTTAATAGCTTTTACATAAAGAATGAAATAAAAAAAGAAAAGCCTGTAGTTTATTTCATCACAAATAAACTACAGACTTTTCCATCGTCTATATCATCCGAAGCGATTAGGCAGGTCTCCTGGCTCAATCTCAACATTTTATAGAACCTTCCCAGACAACGCCAGTGGTATTTTCTATAAAACTCCATTTTACAGTGGCGGGACCGCTAAAGCTTTTCACTTTATTCCCTATTCTCCCTAAGCGGGCACCTAATGCTTTTATGTAATTACTTTCAATTTACGACAAAGTATTTTTAGTGTCAATATTGAAAAAATTTTTTTAAAAAAAACGAGGTATTAAACGACTAACTCGTTCAATACCTCGGTAGACCGACATTATTTAAATTCTAATTCCCCATCATAGGCTAACATGCCGCCTTCAAGGTTTGTAACATCAAAGCCTTGTGCTTCTAAATAGGCACAAGCATTTGCCGAACGTCCGCCAGCTTTACATACAATAATATATGGCTTTGCACTATCTAATTCATTTAAACGTTCAGGTATTGTACCAAGTGCAATATGTTGAGCACCAGGAATCACGCCTTGTGCTACCTCATCATCTTCGCGTACATCAATAATGTATAAATCTTCGTTAGCATCTAAGCGTTCTAATAATTGTGTTGTATCCATCGATTTCATTTGTGTAATCCTCCAATATATCAATTTCCTATTCCATTATAGCGTGTACGAAAAAAAACAGCTAGTGATGTAACACCGCTGTGACTTCGGAATCGCTGGTAGAACCTCATGAATCGCTGATGAAACCTTGCGAATCGCTGATAGAATCTCATGAATCGCTGGTGAGACCTTGCGAATCGCTGGTAGAACCTCATGAATCGCTGGTGAGACCTTGCGAATCGCCACGTAATCCTCGCCAATCGCCATGTAATCCTTGCCAATCGCCACGTAATCCTCACTAATCGCCACGTAATCCTTGCCAATCGCCATGAGACCTCACTAATCGCCACGAAAATCGCGGGCCATGCTCAAAAAAAGCAAAAAAAATACAAAAGGCATGGAGATTGAACTTCTTTCTGCCTTTTGTCAATATGTCGTTCTTATTGCTTATGTTCTCTATACTTCTGTCTCTAAAAATTCAACTTGCTTAGCTGGAACGAATGTAGAAATTGCGTGTTTGTAAATGAGATGCTGTTTACTTTCAGCATCTACTAATAATACTGTAAAGTTGTCATAAGATTTCACAGTTCCTTTTAACTGGAACCCGTTTAACAGAAACACAGTTACAAAAACACTGTTTTTACGTAGATGGTTCAAAAACGTATCTTGCAAATTAATTGATTTCATAGAATGCGCCTCCTCTACTCTCTTTCTACCTCTTCATTCCTATAGTAGCATGATATCCCAATTTATCAATTAGTAATTTTTAGAAAATATTAAAGTTTTTAGTCTTTTCCGACAAAATAGATGTCCATCTTATTGCGGAAATAAGTAAGCTGTCTTTTTGCGTAACGACGAGAATTTTGTTTTAAATTTTCAATTGCCTCTTCCAACGAACAATGACCATCTAAGTAATCATATAATTCCTTATAGCCGATTGCTTGTATCGACTGCACACCTCGAATATTTTGCTGCCATAATCCTTTTACTTCTTGTAACAGCCCTTTGTCCATCATCAAGTCCACCCGACGATTTATGCGATCATAAAGCTCTTCACGGGACATATTTTCACCAAGACCTATAATGACGTGGCGATATAGTGGAATTTCTCCACGATTATGTGCCGCTGAAGCCTTTGAAACACCGCTTAATTCAATCATTTCTAACGCTCGAATGACACGTCTTGTATTGTTAGGGTGAATTGTTTGTGCCGTTTTTGGATCAAGCGCAGTTAGCTTTGCATGCATCGCTTCTGGACCTAGTTTTTCGAGTTCCTCATAATAAGCCTTACGTGCTTCCTCATCTACTTGCTCTTCTGTAAATTGAAAATCGTAGAGCACCGCTTGTACATATAACCCAGAGCCCCCTACAATAATAGGCAGCTTTCCACGTTCTTGTATTTCACTAATTTTAGCACGCACCAATTTTTGATAGTCTGCTACTGAAAAAGATTCGGTGGGCTCTTTGAAGCTTAATAAATGATGTGGGACGCCTTGCATTTCTTCCTCGGTAATTTTTGCTGTGCCAATATCTAAGCCTTTATAAATTTGCATGGAATCGCCATTAATGATTTCACCATTATACTTTTTGGCTAGCTCAATGCTCAGTGCTGTTTTACCTGAAGCTGTTGGTCCAACGATTGCTACAACTTCAGCTTGCTGTATTTTACTTTGTATCATATTTTTCTAACCACCGTAATAAAACTTGATGAACCGCCTGTTGATTGTCTTCATTTAAAATTTCATGTCGCCTATCTTCAAATAAATACACTGTGACATCCTGTATACCTGCTGCTGCAAACTGTTCAGCTACTTTGTAGACACCTTGACCCGCGTCACCAACAGGATCCTTACTACCACTAATCAAAAGGATCGGTAAGTTTTTCTTTATTTTTTCAATTTCTTTTTTTCGGTTTAATTCCTTAAAGCCTGCTGTTAAATCAACGAAAAATTGATTAGTTGGGATAAAGCCACAATAAGGATCATCCATATATTTTTGCACTTCATGCTCGACAGAACATAACCAATCATACGCTGTTTTCGGATTTGCAAACTGTTTATTGAAGCTTCCAAAACTCAATTTATTTAATAACGCACTCTCTGTTTCTTTACCTCGTTGTTTTGCTAATGCTTGTGCAACATAATGCCCAACCATATGCAAGGGGGAGACACTTCCTGTTCCACAAAGAATAACGTTATCGACATGCTGGCCGTATAGCTGAATATACCTTCTAGCAATAAAAGATCCCATACTATGGCCGAATACGATTAAAGGCACATCTGCAAATGGGGCATGCATTGTCACAATCACTTCACGGACATCTTCTACAACACGATCAAAGCCGTTTGCTTCAGCAAAAAAGCCTAATGTGCCGTTGTAAGCAGCCGTTTCGCCATGGCCGCGGTGATCGTGCATCGTCACTGCGTAGCCTGCATCACAAAGTATTTGTGCAAATTTGCTATACCGGCCACTATGCTCTGCCATGCCATGTAAAATATGAATATGACCTCTACATGGCATAGTCGGTGTCAAGGTGCGCGTAAAGACAAAATGCCCATCCGACATTTTTATATAACGCTCCATAGACTACACCTCCACATTTGCAAAACTTGTCGCATCGATAATTGCCTGTTCTAGCTGGGCAATATAAGCGTTTCGCTGAGACTCTGAATAGTGGAAACGCTGCTGCATTACTTGAATTACTTGCTGTTTATATTGTTGCACCGCATCAATATCAAAGTATAGCAAGCCCGTACGACGAATAAAGAAATCACAAGGTGTATAGACCATTTCAGCTTCTATACCATAAAGTAGCATCGCATGTAAGACAAGTGGCATTGTACTGCCATGTTCGTGCAAATACTTTACTTGATTAAATAATGCATCAACATTGGTACCATATTTTTGTACTAGATGCTTTGCTTCATCATAATTCAAGCCATATTGAACACCTTCTCTTGCTTTATAGGCTGTATAGTCAGGGAAATTAATGGCATTGATACCTTTTGCACCCGAAAGCGATAGCTCGCGTGTCATACATGGACCTGCATGTTTAAATTTATGGGTTTTAACAATTTTATCGACAATGGTTTCGGCCATTTGACGGTAGCCAGTTAGCTTACCACCTGCAATCGTCATTAAACCACTTGGTGCTGTCCAAATTTCATCTTTACGTGAAATTTCAGAAGGGTCTTTGCCTTTCTCAAAAATAAGTGGACGTACACCTGCCCAAGAAGACTCAATGGTTTCTCTCGTAATTTCTGCTGTCGGAAAGACGTTTTTTGCCGCTTCAATTAAATAATCGACATCTTGCTGTGTTGCGGTAGGGTGAACAGGACTTCCTTCATACTCTGTATCCGTTGTCCCTATATACGTTTTGCCGTCACGTGGTATAGCAAAAGCCATTCGACCATCAGGAATATCGAAATAGACTGCTTGTTGCAACGGAAAATGCTTTTGATCAAGGACAATATGGATACCTTTTGTCAGTCGTAATTGTTTTTTGTCCGTATTTTTATCTTTTTGACGAACTTCATCTACCCAAGGACCGGTAGCATTAACAATTTGCGCCGCATGCACTTCCACTAGTTTTCCCGTTACATGATCTTTTACTTTTGCCCCAACGAGCTTTTTCTTGTTATATAAAAACCCTGTCATTTCTGTATAGTTTACACAAAGTGCTCCGTATTCAACCGCTTTTTTTAGCACTTCAATAGTTAATCGTGCATCATCTGTACGATATTCCACGTAATAGCCGCCACCAACAAGGTCATCGCGCTTTAAAAGTGGCTCTAGCGCGGCTGTTTCTTGGGCACTCAGCATCGTGCGACGTTCATGTTTTTTCACACCTGCTAAGCGGTCATAAACTTTCAATGCTACTGACGTAGTAAACGTTCCAAGTGAACCATTTTTATATAATGGTAACAGCATCTTTTCAGGTGTCGTTACATGAACTGCATTGTCATAAACGATTTCTCGTTCACGCCCTACTTCTGCCACTACCCCCACATCAAATTGCTTTAAATAACGAAGGCCCCCATGAATCAGCTTCGTTGAACGACTAGAGGTCCCAGCCGCAAAGTCCTGCATCTCAATCAGCGCAACTGATAGTCCCCTTGATGCCGCATCAAGTGCCACGCCAGCACCCGTAATACCACCTCCAATTACTAATACATCAAAGCTATATTGCTCTAAATAATCCATAATTTTTGGACGATGCTCAAATGAAAACATACTTTCTCCCCCATTAGCTATGATTTGAATAAACGTGTTGCTGCTACAGCACGCTGCCAGCCTGCGTATAACATCTCACTTTGCTCTGTCGTCATGTTCGGTTGATAGCTTTGGCCATTTATCCTTAATGCAGTTAACGCCTCTTGATGTGGCCAAAAGTTCGTTGCTAGCCCCGCTAAATAGGCTGCCCCGAGTGCAGTCGATTCATTAAGCTTTGCTAGCTCTACTTGTAACTGCAACATATCACTTTGGAATTGCATTAATAGCGCATTACTTACTGCTCCACCATCTACCCGCAATACTTCAATTGGTGTGCCAGCCGCTTCCTCCATTGCATCCAGTACATCTTTCGTCTGATATGCTAACGATTCGAGTGTTGCGCGAATAAAATGTTCTTTTGAAGTGCCTCGTGTTAAGCCAAAAATAGCACCGCGTGCATCGGTATCCCAATACGGTGTTCCTAAGCCAACAAAAGCAGGGACAACGTAAACACCATCTGTATCGGCTACTTTCGACGCATAATTTTCAGATTCTTGCGCTGTACGTATCATGCGCAGTCCATCACGTAACCACTGTATGGCAGAACCCGCCACAAAAACACTGCCTTCTAACGCATATGTCACTGTGCCATTAATGCCCCATGCAATGGTAGTCAGCAAGCCATTTTCACTATGCACTGCTTGCTCTCCCGTATTTAACAGCATGAAACAACCTGTGCCGTACGTATTTTTTGCCATGCCTTTCGTAAAGCATGTTTGCCCAAAAAGTGCAGCTTGCTGATCACCGGCAATACCGGCAATTGGAATGGCTTCACCGAAAAATATACTCGGTGCAGTAGTCGTATATATTTCTGATGAATTTCTTACTTCTGGTAGCATCGACATCGGAACTTGAAATAGTTCACAAAGATCTGCGTCCCATTGTAGCTCATGAATATTATAAAGTAATGTCCGGGCAGCATTTGAATAATCGGTAATATGCGCCTGTCCTTTTGATAATCGCCAAACAATCCAAGAATCAATCGTGCCGAATAGCAAATCACCATTTTCCGCCTTCGCTCTTGCGCCCTCGACATTGTCTAAAATCCATTTAATTTTCGATGCTGAGAAATAGGCATCTAGACGCAATCCTGTTTTTTGCTGCACTAATTTTTCATGCCCTTGTTCTTTCAATGCTGACACAATGTCCTGTGTTTGCCTTGATTGCCAAACAATCGCATTGTAAATAGGCTGACCCGTATGCTTATCCCAAACGACCGTCGTTTCCCGCTGATTGGTAATGCCTATTGCATGAACCTCGCTTGCTTCATGCCCACTTTCTGTTAACACAGCTGCAATAACCGCGAGCACAGAGCCCCAAATCTCATTAGCATTATGCTCTACCCAGCCGGCCTGCGGAAAATATTGTTGAAATTCCTTTTGTGCCACATGGACAATTTCACCTTGATGATCAAATAAAATCGCTCTTGAACTTGTCGTCCCTTGATCGATTGCTAAAATAAATTGACCCATTCATTCTCCCCCTTAGGTTTGCACACCACAATCGACTTTGCGGTAGATTTTTTTCATTTTACTGTGACCGCCGTGCGCCGTTATCATCACATTACCCGTTTGAACATTTTTTCTACCTCATAGGTTGTAAAATGAATGAGGACTGGTCGTCCATGCGGACAAGTAAATGGATTATCTGCTTCGCGTAAATCATCTAACAATGCAACCATTTGTTCTTTCGTTAAATAATGATTGGCTTTGATAGACTTTTTACAGCTCATCATAATGGCAGCTGCCTCACGCATTTTTTTGACATCGGCCGTTTTCGTCGTCAATACTTGCTCGATTAAATCCTCGATAATGTCCTGTTCCTCACCATTTGGAAACCAACTAGGATGCTCTCGAATAACAAAAGATGACTGTCCAAAATCCTCTAAAAATACACCAACTGCCTCTAACTGCTGTCTATTTTCTCGCAGTATGAGTGCCTCATCTGCTGCATAATGGAAGGTCAACGGTAACAAAAGTGCCTGACGTTCATTCGGATCGACTTGTCCAACTTTTTCACGGAAAAATTCGTATTTAATGCGCTCCTGTGCCGCATGTTGGTCGATCAAATAAAAACCATCCTCCATTTGCGCAACAATATAAGTCCCATGTATTTGCCCAACTACTTCAAGTGCAGGAAATGGCTCTTTTTTCGTTTCCTCTTGCTCTTGTTCTATAGAAGGCTGATGTGAAGGCTGCTCCTGAAGAATTTCCTGGTGCTCGATTGGTAACGGGATTTCTACCTGATTTGCGATGCTTGGTTGTGGTGATTGCCAACTTTCTTCTGTATAAGTAGCTGTCAATGCAGGTTGCTCAGTCGATAAAATGCTAGGTGATTCCTGTACTGTTTGCGCATCATAAAGCTTTTCAACGATGGCATTCATTTTTTCTACATCAAGCTTCGGTGCAGGCTTCCATATATTTAGCTGTTCCGTTGCAGGTTTTAGTATTTTTTCCTTCTTCTCCATTAGTGGTACACGCACAACATCACGGATTTTACTTCGAATCGTTTCTTCAATCAATTTTAGTAGCTCTGGCTCTTTACTTAAACGTATTTGGTGTTTGGCAGGATGCACATTGACGTCAGTTAAATAAGGATCTCCTTCGATAAAGAGCGCGACAATTGGAAAGCGTTCAATCGGTAAATACGTATGGTATGCATCGATAATAGCCTTTTGCACCAAATAATGCTTGACCCAACGTCCATTCACAAACAACGACATATAATTTTTAGAAGCACGTGTTACTTCTGGTAAAGATACAAAGCCCGACACTTTGTAGTCGTGTGACTCCCCTTGAAAAGGCACCATTTTTTTCGCATTATGCATGCCATAAATAGCGGCAAGCACTTGTTGCACATCGCCTCGTCCATTCGTCTGTAATAACTGCTGACCGTTATGTAACAATCGAAAGGCAATTTGTGGGTTACCGAGCGCTAGACGATTCATTAGGTCTATCGTGTGTCCAAGCTCGGTTTGGATTGTTTTCATATATTTTAAACGAGCAGGCGTATTGAAAAATAGCTGTGCTACTGTAATATCTGTTCCTTTACGCAGTGGGCCGGGCTTTTGCATTGTCACATGGCCACCTTCCAGCTCGACATGTGTACCTGATTCGCCAGTGGATGTAATCATCGTCATTTTGGATACGGAGGCGATGGAAGCTAATGCCTCACCACGAAATCCTAACGTACGAATACGAAATAAATCATGCTCTTGATGAATTTTACTTGTAGCATGGCGTGAGAAGGAAATTAATGCGTCTTCCTCATCCATGCCACTGCCATTATCAATTACTTGGATGGATGTGAGCCCTGCTTCTAGTAAAAAGACATCGATAGACGTACTGCCAGCATCGATTGCATTTTCAACTAACTCTTTGACAACAGATGCCGGTCGTTCTACTACTTCCCCCGCTGCAATTCTATTGGATAGCCACGCGTCCATAATTTGAATTTTCCCCATGACGCATCACTCCTTTATTTTTTAGCGTTGATTAATTGCTGTTGTAAATCATATAAAATATTCATGGCTTGCATCGGTGATGTGCCAAGGATATTGACCTTCTCTAAGTTTTTCAAAACATCTTCTTCAGCTGAAGATAGTGGCGCTTGTTCTGTAAATAACGACATTTGGACAGGTTGCTCCACTACTTCTTGTGACGTCGGTAGTTTTTTATCTGCTTCAAAATTTTCAAGCAAAATACGTGCTCTTTCTAAAATTTCCTCCGGTAACTGCGCTAGCTGCGCGACATGAATACCGTATGATTTATCGGCCGCTCCTTTTTTTACTTTGTGTAAAAAGACGACTGTGCCATTCTTTTCAGTGGCAGACACATGGACATTTTGTAATCGAGGTAATTCTTTTTCTAGCGCTGTCAATTCATGATAATGTGTGGAGAACAATGTATTGGCCCCAATTTTATCATGAATATATTCCATCATCGATTGCGCAAGGCTCATGCCATCATACGTGGACGTCCCACGACCAATTTCATCAAATAGCATTAAGCTATTTTTTGTAGCATGCATTATGGCATGCTGTGATTCTAGCATTTCCACCATAAATGTTGATTGGCCCGCTGCTAAATCATCTGCAGCACCAATGCGTGTGAAAATCTGATCTGTAATAGGCAATCTCGCCTTTTCCGCAGGTACATAGCAACCCATTTGCGCCATTACAACGATTAGCGCAACTTGGCGCATATACGTACTTTTACCGGACATATTCGGCCCTGTAATCAGCATCATATTGTGATTTTCTTCGAGCACACAATCATTTGGGACATACATTTGTTTATTGAGCATTTTCTCGACAACTGGATGACGGCCTTCTATAATTTCTAGCGCACGACCCGCATGAAATTCGGGTTTTGTAAAACGATATTTTTCCGAGACGCTTGCAAAGCTTAGCAAGACATCTAACTCACTAATACTTGCGGCTAATGCTTGGACACGTGGAATGTAGGCCTTTAATTGCTCTCGAATTTCAACGAATAGGTTGTACTCTAATGCTAAGCTTTCTTCCTCAGCATTTAAAATAAGTGCCTCTTTTTCTTTCAATTCTTGCGTAATGTAACGCTCTGCATTGGCCAGTGTTTGCTTCCGTTCATAGCGCGTTAAATCTGCTAAATGAATATTGGATTTTGTAATTTCGATATAATAACCAAAAACGCGGTTATAGCCGATTTTTAAGTTTTTAATGCCTGTTTTCACACGTTCTGCTTGTTCTAATTGGGCTATCCAGTCCTTGCCATTGCGCGATGCATAGCGCAGTTCATCTAGTCGTTCATTATAGCCATCTCGAATAACATCGCCTTCTTTAATGGTAATTGGCGGATTATCTGTAATCGCACGTGCCAATAAAGCCTCCACGTCCGCACACGTATCGAGTGCTGCGCCTAGCTTTTGCAATGTTTCTTTAGGGGCTCCTGCTAGCTGTTGTTGGATAACTGGTACTTGACGTAACGAGTCACGAAGCTGTGCTAAATCACGCCCGCCTACATTTCCGAAAGCGACACGACCAGCTAAACGTTCTAAATCATATACTTGTTTTAAAGAAGTTTGTAATTCTGATCTAACAAAATATTCTTCTAACAAATCACTAACCATTGCAAGTCTTGCCTCAATAGCTGAACGTGAGGCTAACGGTTGATGGAGCCATTGTTTGAGCTTTCGTCCGCCCATTGCTGTAACGGTGTCATCTAACAGCCATAATAGCGTGCCCTTTTGATCGCCGCCACGAATGGACTGAATAAGCTCTAAGTTACGCTTCGAGCTAGAATCAATACGCAAATAGTTTTTCATTTCATTAAAGGTAAACGCTTGAATATGCGAAAGTGACCGCATTTGTGTTTTATCAATATAATGTAATAAACGACGACAAGCTTCCTGGATTGTTGCTGGTACTGCTTCTAAATAGTTCGCAGCTTTGTCCATCGCCATTTCATCGTCTTCAGTAGAAAGTACAATGCCTACATTTACAGCATGTTCTGCTAATAAAAGCTGTAAGCTCTCCGTTACGATTAGTTCCCGAATCCCATATGCTTGCATTTGCATTAGTAGCGCCTTGCCATCGCCTTCAATAGACGATGCAATGGCTTCACCTGTCGATAGATCCAAATAGGCATAACCAAACGTAGTAGCATCTAACTGTTGTGCAGCGCCTATAAAATGATTCGTTTTCCCATCAAGCGCCTTCCCTTCCATAATGGTACCAGGCGTAATAAGTTGCACTACTTCACGTTTGACTACGCCTTTTGCTTGCTTTGGATCTTCCGTTTGCTCACAAATTGCGACCTTATAGCCTTTTTGCACAAGTGTTTCAATATAATTTTTAGCAGAGTGATGCGGTACGCCACACATCGGAATACGTTCCTTAGCACCGGCATCTCGGCTCGTTAATGTAATTTCTAAAATTTGTGATGCATTAATAGCATCTTCAAAAAACATTTCGTAAAAGTCACCTAATCTAAAAAATAAAAAGGCATCTTGATAATCTTCTTTTACTTGCAAATATTGTTGCATCATTGGTGTGTATGTTGTCATTTAATAAAGTCCCTCGCTCTTGCCATTTAAAGCATTATTGCTTCTTGTTTATTTTAAAATGTGCTTATATCTGCTCCCTAGTAGTTCTAAATAGCATTTGTTCTATAGGTGCTAACACGTTCTTAACGTTTGCTAGCACTTTGTTAGTGAACATTTGGATATTTTCAAAACAAAAATTTCACCCACAACTATTTTTTCCCACATAAGCAGACGTCATCGCTGATCGTTAGTTTTATTATAACAAAAGATACATGCGAAACGCTTATTTCACCTTTGTAAAGATGCTAGCATTTCGCATGTATCAAAAAAATATTAGCTTGTGTTTTATCTTGGGCGCTCATCAGGAAACGATGACGACTCTAAAACAAATCTCCCATCACTGCTCGAGCTAGACGAACTGGAGCTAGAGCTGGAGCTTGAACTTGAACTAGATGAGGAGGAAGATGAGCTTTCATCACTAAAGTTCCATTCCTCTTCGAAATCTAGCGGATGAACACTAATACAAATTGTCATTTCACCCATTACTTCAACGACTGTCTCACGCTCTACTACAATTTCAAATTTCGTGCCACATGGAGAAATTATCGCTTCCATGCAATTTGGTTCTTGTATAACACGCACGCGCACATCATCGCCAACTGTGACTTCACCATCTCTGAAATGAAGCTTTACCTTATCTTTATAGTGAACCGTTTCTGAAAACACTGCTGTTTTCGAATGATTACTATAAGCATACCATACATTGACATCAAACTTTCCTGACACTTCTACAAATTTACCGACTTTCTTTGCTGAACAAGTATGGTTGATTACCCAGCAACCGAGAATACTCGTCGGTTTATTTGTTGGACATAATGTTACACGTTCTTCTGTTCTCTTCTTCCCTTTGGCAACTACTGCTTTCGTCACGATTTGTCGTAAACGTTTCAGCGCAATTCCTCCTTCGACTCTTTTCACTCCATCATATGCAGGTAGCGCCCATTGGGTGAACATATTTCATAGAATCTAATGGACTTACTTTCTACAATTTTACCTTTAACTGCTTTCGTAAAGGCTCTGATCGCGTGCGAATGCCCTCTCGAATTACGCCATAAAAAATAGCCCGAATACTGTTATTCGGGCTGTTTCTTCTATTATTTGTTTATGAGCAGCTTCCTGGCTGTGAATTTTGTACATACGAACCTGTTTCACCACGTAATACATCGCCACCAGTTGAACGTACAATTTCATTTGTCACGTTATTAGCAATTGTGTTGGACACTAATTGTAATAAATCATTGACATCACCTTGTGAATCTTTAAATTGCTGTACAACTGGAATCGCATTAATTTCTTCTTCAATTTTTGCAATTTTATCTTCAATCATTTTTAACGCTTTTTCTTTACCTAGGTGTTGAAAGTTTACTGCTTGCTTTTGTAAGCTTTTTAAACTAGCGATTCGCTCACGAACAAGTTGATTTTCATTAATTTGTGCTTCAGCTTTTTTAAAAAAGTCTACTTCTGGTGTATTCGCAATCATATGCGCAATTTCATGTGATTTTTTAATTAAATCTTCTTTTGTATACAATACTTGAGTCATTTACGCTTCCACCTTTTCATTTTTTACTACTTCCACAAATTCTCCAGTTAATGAATAAGAAGTAGCTTCCGTTATTTTCACTTTCACTAACTGTCCAATCAACTCTGTTGGTGCTTTGAAATTCACGAGACGGTTTTTACGCGTATAGCCGGCAAGCACATCATCGCGACGTTTACTTGTTCCTTCGACTAATACTTCCACGATTTCGCCTTTTAAGCCTACAAGCGCTTTTCTTGAATACTCTTGTACAACGGCATTCAAACGATGTAGACGTTCTTTTTTCACGTCTTCCGGTACATTATCGACCATCTTCGCAGCTGGTGTCCCTTCACGAGGAGAGTAAATATACGTAAAGGCCATTTCAAAGCCTACTTCACGGTATAACGATAATGTCTCTTCAAACTGCTCTTCCGTTTCGTTTGGATAACCGACAATAATATCCGTTGTTAACGTCACGCCTGGGATGGCCGCTTTAATCTTCTCGACTAGGCTAAGGAAATGCTCACGGCTATATTTACGTGCCATAATCTTTAACACATCATTTGAGCCTGATTGAACTGGTAAATGAATATGTTCAACTAAGTTACCGCCTTTTGCTAGCACTTCAATTAAATAATCATCGAAATCACGTGGGTGACTTGTTGTAAAGCGAATACGCGGAATATCAATTTTTCGCAATTCGTCCATTAGATCACCAAGTCGGTAGTCAATGTCCTCGAAGTCTTTTCCGTAAGCGTTGACATTTTGGCCTAACAGCATGATTTCTTTATAGCCCGCCGCTGCTAGTTCACGTACTTCAGCAATGATTTCCTCTGGACGTCGACTACGCTCTTTACCTCGCGTATAGGGCACAATACAATACGTACAGAACTTGTCACAGCCGTACATAATATTCACCCATGCTTTAATGGAACCTAGACGTTTCTTTGGCAAGTTTTCAATAACATCGCCTTCTTTCGACCAAACCTCTACAACCATTTCCTTCGACATGTAGGCTTCTTTTAAAATATTTGGCAAACGGTGAATATTGTGCGTACCAAAGACCATATCAACGTGTGGATACGTTTTTAAAATTTTATTGACGACGGATTCTTCCTGTGACATACAGCCACATACGCCAATCAGCATTTCAGGATTTTTGCGTTTATATTTTAGCAGGAAACCAAGCTCTCCAAATACTTTGTTTTCTGCATTTTCACGAATGGCACATGTATTCAGTAACACGACATCTGCTTCTTCGATAATGTCTGTTGATGTATAGCCTAGCTGCATAAAAATCCCAGCCATTACTTCTGTATCGTGCTCATTCATTTGGCAGCCATATGTACGGATATAAAACGTCCGTCCCTCGCCCATGCCAGCAAATTGTTCTGCAATTTGGAAGTCTTTATGGTATTTCACTTCTTCTTTGCCACGTTTTTTTGCATCTTTTAATGAAGGGGCAGTAAAGACCTTCTCAAAATATTTACTATAATCCTTTTCAGGCTTGTCTTCTTTTTTTGGTTGATTGACTTGTTGACTCGTTAAACGTTGTTCCTCATTCATTGCAGGTCAGGTAACTCCTTTCAAACGAAATCCGTGCATTCGAATTCCCATTTTACTATTATACTGAATGATTACTACTTCCTACAAGGTTTGTGTATTAAATGTCGTGGTTTCGACTTAAATACACTTGCTTATCAAAACTTTTCTGTCGTTTTGTTTATTTTCCCATGGGTGGATAGTGTAAAAGTATGACCAACGAAGTTTACCATTATCTTACTTTTTCGGATGCATATTTTTATCGGAATTTTGTTAAATATAGGGGGGAGAAGGGAGGAGAATCAACGGAGTTCTTTTAAAGTTACAATGAAGGCGAATCGAGTATTGTATGCGCACGTTTGGTTCGTTTTTCAGACGTGCACACACCCTAGATTACTCAAGATAATCCTAGAAAATCGGCATATGTATGCGGTTCATTTTCTTTTAAAATCGTTAAAAATGTAAAAGCAAGCTGGACAACTGACCACCACTTCATATTATAGGCCATTTCAAAACGGATTGGTTCTAAGGTGAAAACGTCCTGAAAGATATGAAGGGGCTCAATTTGTTCATCTTTTAATATGGATAAAAAACCTAAAAACAACGTATGATCTTTCACTTCAATTACTTTCCCATCAACGAGTGCATCAATATTTTCTGGCTGATGAAATTTACAATGAGTCGCAACATACCGTTCTAAGTCTCGGGCACGTTGCTGTTCTTCTCGTTCCTTTTTTTTCGCAATAAAATCAATGATATTATTCACGAACATCGCCTCTTTTTTTCTTTTATTGTATCATTTGTTCCTTTAATTTTACCCGCGGACGCCCCCTACTAATCATTTGATGGATTTCTACTATTAAAAATTTTGTTACGGATACTTAATGAAGCACACACCTGGCGCAAAAATTTCAGAATTGTTTGGGTGCCTGGCACTTAAATAAAAAGACAAAAGGCATCAAGATTGAACTCTTAATGCCTTTTGTCTATACCAGAAGTAGCTTCTGCGACTTTTCATTATCCTAATACTGCTCTTTTTAAACTATAATGTCCACTTCCATATAGTTCTACTACTATATGTGTTGTATATTCAACTGGTGCAAAACGCAAAGCTCTAAATTTACCTACACTTGAAACTTGTGCAACACTAGGATCTAATCTAGTTACATTTGTAGAATGTGTTTTACCATATAAAGCACCATGTAAAGTAGCATCATAAGAAATGTTCCCTATTTTACCTGCTCCCCATAAAAAACTACCTGTTAGAAGATGACTAAAATTAAATCCAGCAGTATTATGTACCTCAGCTCTAAAATTTGCCCTTTGTTGTACTGCAGATAATAAAGATACATTTCTTTGTCCTGCAACGAATCGAGCATTAGGTACTTCGACTTGAAAGGTCAGACTTATAGGATCCTCTTGAAAACTCAAATCACCAAATACAGTTATATCTGTTTCACCTTGATTTAATCTATCATTCACTTGAATCCTTAATTCTTCTAATACCACATTAATTTCTTTTATTTGCACAGGCGTTAATAGCTGCGTTTCTTCATTTTCAACAGCCTGTACATTGAACGATTCAAATGATAGTGGCAAAAAGACAACAACAATAGATAACATGATGCTGAAATAATACTTCTTCACTTTCAATTTCCTCCATTCATATGAAATTATGTTATTATATATTACTAATAGGGAGTGTCAATTTTTTGTGTAAATGACAATATAAGCTCTTCAAAAGGATTGCTAAAAATCAATATTTATCCAATATTTATTTTTATTCCCAAACAATTAACCCTTCCAAAAGAATTCTTTCTAGCGATGGTTGGGGTAATTTTAATTCAATCCAGAAAAGTCATTCCCTTTATTACTATCTAATTCACACAAAACTATTTATACTCTCTAACAGTAACATAAATATTTTCTCATAAAAAAGGAGGATATTTCAAATGTTAATAGAAATTAAAACACTTATTTTTACTCTTTTCATAATGCTAGCCCTAAATTTTATCGCTCAAAAACTCATTGTTAATTCCCGCGAATTTAATAAAAAAAGATTCTTTTTAACTTCCTCAATTCAATCTATTGTCATCTCATTGTTGCTAATTTATGTTTTTTAAAATCAGTTGTTATGCTCGAAGAGTTTATTTAAATTGCATGGAAATTCAATTCCATATCCAGCATTAAAAAAATGACAAAAGCCACAATATTAAAATTGTGGCTTTTAGCGTTCTTATTTACATAAACTCCTGCACAAGTGCATCGAATTGATTTTCGCTCATTTTAATGTCGATATCCGTTAATGGCAACTCAGCATATCCAGGTACTTTTTCTTGATAAGAAGTTGTTTCTTTATCTTGATAAATAATCCCTGTTACTAAGCCTTCATGCTCCATTACTGTGCGCATTGCCATGCCCCGGTCAGTATGATCATAACCTTCAATGTCCGCTAGCTTTGTTAAGTTTTCTTTAAACCAATCGTACGTATTCACTTTGTTGTAAGTAACACATGGTGAAAATACGTTGATGAAAGAAAAGCCTTTATGGTTAATGCCCGCTTCAATTAAAGCTGTTAATTCTTTAATATCCGTAGAGAAGCCTTGTGCCACAAATGTTGCACCACTTGTTAAAGCTACTTCTAAAGGTTTTAAAGATGGCTCAATTGCACCACCTGGCGTTGATTTTGTAATAAATCCAGCCGCCGAGCGTGGAGATGTTTGGCCTTTTGTTAATCCGTAAATTTGGTTATCCATCACAACGTATGTGATATCGATGTTTCGACGGATAGCATGAATTGTATGCCCCATACCAATCGCAAAACCATCTCCGTCACCACCAGAAGCGATGACGTTTAAATCACGATTGGCCATTTTCAATCCTTGAGCAATTGGTAGTGCACGGCCATGAATGCCGTGGAAACCGTAAGAATTAATATAACCCGAAATACGACCTGAACAGCCGATACCAGAAATAACTGCTAGTTCATTTGGTTCAATGCCTACATTTGCTGCTGCACGTTGAATGGCAGCCTGTACAGAGAAGTCGCCACAACCCGGGCACCAGTTTGGTTTCACTGTATTACGAAAATCCTTAAATGTTGCCATTAGCGAGTCAACTCCTTCACTCTATTTTCTAATTCACCTGGTAAGAACGGTGTACCGTTGTATTTTGTAATCATCTCAATTTTGTCATGACCGCCAATATTCATTTTCATGATATTTGCTAATTGACCTGTGTAGTTGTTTTCTACTACGATTACTTTTTTCGCTTTTGCCACAAGAGGTGCCATCTCAGCAGATGGGAATGGGTGAATTAGGCGAATATGCGCGTGGTTCACCTTCAAGCCTTGAGCGTTTAAACGCTCTTGCACTTCTTCAATTGCTCCACGTGTTGAGTTAAAGCCTACTAATAAAACATCCGCTTCTTCATGTGGTGCATTTTTGTAAACTGGTGTATCAAACGTCAACGCTTCAAGTTTACGGAAGCGTTTATCCATTTGTGTACGACGGTTGCCAGTTGCTTCAGATGGCTTCCCTGTTTCATCATGCTCAACACCTGTAACGTGGTGGATACCGTTTAAATGACCTGGTAATACGCGTGGCGAAATACCGTCTTCTGTATCTTCATAACGTTTGAAGTAAGATTTATCAGCTGAAGCTTCAATATCGTCAGTGACCATTTTACCGCGACGAATTTCAATTTTTTTGTAATCGAATGGTTCAACTGTTTGTTTACCTAGTGATAATTGTAAGTCCGTCATTAAAATAACAGGCAATTGTAATTCCTCTGCAATATTAAACGCTTGAATTGTGTCAAAGAACGCTTCTTCCATTGTGGAAGGTGCAATGACCACTTTCGGAATTTCACCATGCGTACCATAAAGCATTGCCATTAAATCTGATTGTTCTTGCTTCGTTGGTAAACCAGTAGATGGGCCGCCACGCTGTGTATCAATGACAACGAGAGGTTGCTCAGTCATACCTGAAAGTCCGATTGCTTCCATCATCAATGACAGACCAGGACCTGCTGACGCTGTAAATGAACGCACACCGCCATAGTTTGCGCCAATTGCCATTGTCGCTGCAGCAATTTCATCTTCTGTTTGAATAACTGCTCCACCGAATTTCGGTAATTTTTTAATAAGATATTCCATAATTTCTGATGCAGGGGTAATCGGGTATGCTGCCATAAAGCGTGTCCCAGCAGCTAGTGCACCAAGTGCAATAGCATCATTGCCGATCATAAACATACGGCGTTTACCATCAGCAGGCGCTAATGCCCACTCACCAATTCGATCGCCTAGTAGTTCATTCATCATTTCATGACCGCGTGCAATAGCTTCCATGTTTTTCTGAACAACTTCTTCACCTTTTTTGCCAAAGATGTCATCCACAACATTTTGGAACACAGCATCTTCTAAGTTTAAAAGTGAAGCGGTAGCTCCGATTGCCACCATGTTTTTCATTAATGTTGTACCAAGCTCTGCCGCTACCTCTGTGAACGGTACTGCAAATAATGGTGCTTTTGAATCTTCAGGCTTTACTGGTTCAAATTTTGCATCAGCTAAAATAATCCCTTTTTCTGTTAATTCTTTATAATTGACGTCGATTGTTTCTTGATCGAACGCCACTAAAATATCTAAATCATCCGCAATAGAACGTACTTCTGTTGGACGAACTGTAATTTTATTATTAGTGTGGCCACCTTTTATACGAGAAGAGAAGTGACGATAACCGTATAGGAAATAACCTAGACGATTCATTGCCATCGAGAAAATCTCACCTGTACTCTCGATCCCTTCACCTTGTTGCCCACCGACTTTCCACGAAAGCTGATGTAACATCTCAACAACTCCTTAAAATCCAATGTATACTATTATTTTTTTCCTTCATAAGTTTAACACGAAGAAACGGTCTACACTATTGTTATTCAATGAATTAGGCGAAATTCAGACCTTTGACTGAAAATATCGTTCAAAAAGTTGTAATTTTCAAATCAATTAAATATAAAAAATGAACGCACTGATTTGCAGTGCATTGTTTAGTATTATTTTATTGGATTTAAGTAATACACATTGTTTGAGAATTGTTTGAGTGCCTGGCACTTTTAAGTGGGCTCTTTCCGCCGACACAACATAAGCCGCAACCATCGCTAACGGGCGATTGATTGCGGCTTACGTTATGTGTATGCCGAGCAGGAGTTATATTTCGTTCCTCCACTAAAAATGTTTTAAAATTCAGAATTGTTTCGGTGCCTGGCACTTAAAATGGCACTTAAAATGCACTTAAAATCGGTGGGGTTGCCCCCACCGATTAAAGTTCTACTTTATTATCGAACACGTTTTTCTACTAGCAACTTTAAGGCTGTACGTTCTTCACCAGCAATTAAAATATCGGCAAACGCCGGAGCGCAAATTAAATCTGTACCACTTGGCGCTACAAATCCGCGTGCAATAGCCACTGCTTTTACGGCTTGGTTAAGTGCACCTGCCCCAACTGCCTGCATTTCTGCTTGCCCTTTTTCTCTGATTACCGCGACTAATGCACCTGCAACTGAATTTGGATTAGAGCGTGACGATACTTTTAATGAATCCACAATTATTCCTCCCCGTTTCGCGAATAGTGTTTACGCTCAACAACTCATGTCCCCCTTTATTTTGGACCTCAAGTTATTGTCGATAGGTCATTTTATGCTCGACAAATTGAAAATAGACTATTTTCATTTTTTATATATTAGAAAGTCATAAAATTCACACTATTTTTCATCATTACAACAACTGTAACCAAAAAAAACTACTGCACAAAACCTTTGCACAGTAGTTTTTCCAATTACCCTTGAAACGGATAATCTTCATTAATATATATTCTTTCACAGTGAAGAGCTTTTCCTGTCTTGTCATCAATATCAACAAAAAAGCCACTTAACACATCACGACCCTTTTTCGGTACTTCAAAACGTGATGGCATATTTGTTTGGAACTTATAAATGACACTTTCCTTTGTCATCCCTAAAATTTCATCATAGGGACCTGTCATGCCAACGTCTGTAATATAAGCAGTCCCATTAGGATAAATACGTGCATCCGCAGTTTGCACATGCGTATGTGTCCCAACAACGGCAGATGCTTTACCATCTAGGTGCCAGCCAAGTGCGATTTTTTCACTTGTCGCTTCTGCATGGAAATCTACAAAGACAAGCGGTGACGTTTTATGCGCTTCTTCAATCAATTCCTCTGCCATTGCAAATGGATCTTCGTGCGGCGGCAAAAATACACGACCGTGTAAATTGATTACCGATAACGTAACGCCCTTTTTCGAAATTTGGACCATACCCTTACCAGGCGCCTCTGGTGAAAAGTTCGCTGGACGAATTAAATACTCGGCATCATCAATAAAATCAAAAATATCTTTGTTATCCCAAGTGTGGTTACCCATCGTAATAACATCTACACCCATTTGTAATAAGTCATTATAAATATTGCGTGTAATGCCACGACCTGCTGCTGCATTTTCACCATTGGCAATAACGACGTCTGCATTGTATTTCTTTTTTAATCGTGGTAAATATTTTTCTACCGCATCTCGACCGATTGAACCGACGATATCTCCAATAAATAGTACTTTCATTTTTCAAAACCACTCTTTCTTTCAATAACACTCATTAGAGTTTACCATTTTATCTTTATCTACAGCAAAAATAAAGGGAAAAATCATATCCGATTTTATTATTAACCGAAAAACACTTCGTTCAACGAAATAGTTAATGACATGATTCTTTATATAGAATATGTCCAACGCTATTCCAAGACAGGCTACAAATCTTTCTAAAAACATTTCGTTCGCAAATGGTCATTGCTAAGTAAGAAAAACATTTAGTGATGGGCAAGAACTTGCTTTAAGTGTAGTAAAATCGTACGCATGGTTTTCGGTTGGAGTATAAAGTTACCAACAAAAATAACGGTTATTGTCCATATAGAAATGCAGACCGCTGCAACAAACCATGCTCCGATTGTTGCTATATGTAGTTCGATGAAAAATAAGAACGGCGAGGCTGCAACAAAAGCCAAAATACCATTAATGACAAGTTTTTTAAGTGTAACAAATATTGAGCCTTTTAATATTACTTTAGAGGTATAAAGCATTAAATCACACGTTCGATATACATACGAACATAGCGTACCGATTAAAATTCCTTCAACACCTATAAATTGAACTAACACAATGGAGACACAAAAGCTAATAGCCGCTTCGATGATGGCGCGAATCTTTGTCTCTTTAAAATGTCCGGCTGAATTGACTAATGTAGTGGCAGGAATTCGCAGCGCATTGGCAATACCACCAATGACAAAAAGTGTCGCTAGCCCTGGTCTTATATAGTTAGCATCGTCAATACCCGCTGTATAGACGGTCATAAATGGCAAAATTAAAATAGCTGTACATGTATAACAGAAGGCAACGACTGCAAAAAACACATATTCAAAATGATGAAAATGCCTTTGTAGTGCCTCTCGCTCTTCTTTTACAAGTATATCCCCAAAGGCTGCTAACATTGCTCCTGAAAAAGCTGAAATAAACAATGTCACACCATTCGATACCATATTGTACACCGTAAATACACTAACCTCTGCAAGACCTAGAAAAATGGAAATTAATATAATCGGTGTGTTAAACACAACTAATGACGCAATTTGGTGGATAAAAGCATCCCACTTTTGACTAATTGCTGGCGTATTTGGTTCGACACTACTATTGAAATACGGATATTTTTTTTGGACATATACTTTTAAAAAAAGGATATCGAGTAATAATAAAATACTAGCACTACCAACAACGATAACAATGGAATAACCAAGCGTAAGTAAAGCATAGGAGAGTATTGTACTAGCAATTAATAAAGCTGTTTGAATACGGAAAATAATATAGCTTTTTTGATTGGCTGTTAGGAGCACTAAATATTTTCCAATTAAAAAATATTCCCATACGCCACTGAGACCGAGCACAAGCACCAAATAAAAGGCTGTAAGTGGGCTGATTTCTTTGCTTACAAGTAATGGATAGCCGATCGCTAAAAGAGCTACTAAAACGACAAATATCATTCCTGACCGTCTGTAAAAATGATGCGTGGCAGACAGAATGCCGTTTACCTGGTCTTTATCATGCATCGCCAAAGGTTTATAGAGCGCTGCGATGGAAGCACTGCCCACTCCTGCTTCTACAATTCTTAAGTAACTTAAAAAATACTTAATGGACGTGACAAGTCCATTCGTAGCGGAGCCGTAAGTTGTCATAAATAAACGCGGCATAATAAAATTAATAATGGCCGTAACAATTTGCAACGTCACATTGGAAAATAAATTTAACATAATTTTTTTTGTTCGCATTATTCACGTCTATTTCGTTTCAAAATTTCATTGCTATGAGTTACAGATTTCATTTGAGGATTTAAACGACGCGCTTGTTTTACAATGCCACGATTGTCAATCGGCACCACCTTACTTAAAAATGGCATTGGCTCACCTCCCTGCCATCCTTCTCTCCTGATTTGTCTGAAGCGTTAACGCAAACATAATGAACATAATATGAAAAGGGAAATAATCCATTACAATTGAATCTAAGACAATGTTGGCAATTAACATAATATAGAGAGGAATTGCGTTGATTGCAAATAGTTGAAAGGTACTTTCTTTACTGGCACCAATATTTTGACGAAGAACTTTTTGGAGGCTGAAGATGTATAGCAGTGCAAGTACTGTTCCTATGAGTCCTAAATAATAAGGCGTGGATAAGTATATTGTATGGGCCATTTTTTCCTTGGAGAAACTCGTTCCAAAACCAGCCCCCATAACGAATATTTTGGTGCTTTGTAAAATTTCCGTAGCAAACATATGCCAACGACTTAATCGTCCGGTCGTAATAGCATCGGTGGACGTCCCTGCTCCAAAAAAACGTATCTTATATATTTCGATTAACTTTTCATAAAAGAAAAATAGAACAACACAACAAATCGCGCTAATAAACGAAGCAAACTTCAATGCTGTTTTTACATTGTTTTTGACAAAAATGATAAACGTTAATAAAATGAATGCGCTACAGGTGATGATAAACATTTTGGAATACGTAAAGACGCCAAAAACTGCTAATATCATGATGAACACAAGCGGTTTAACGTCCTTTTTGCTATCGTAATAAAAAAGGACGAATAAGCAAGTAATGGCGATAAGTATTTGCAAACTAAAATAATTCGGATCTAAATCTAAACCTGTAAACCTTGTATTTAAAGTACTTGTTGTCTTTACTGTATTGACAATTGTCATGGACTGAATAAAGCTGTCAATCTCTTGCACAGAAAAGCTTATCCAACGAACAATGGCAGCAGCTAATAAACCGGTCGCATAGACATACGTATATCTTTTAAAATAGGCGTTTGAATCGATAAACAGCACAGCAAAAAAGATTACACTATAATTTAATACAAAACCTAACACTTCGATTAAATTGCCACGATTAAGCAGCGTTGCCCCAACGGCAAAACACCCAAATAACGCATAAGTGATGACTAACCGTGTTGAAATACGTTTATTTAGCATAAAAAGTGTGATGATGCTTAACACAATATATACAAAACTAAGCACGACAAAAAGCGAATAGCTTGTTAAATCGAACTTGATGACATACACCCATGAAATAAAAAACAGCAAATAATCCACTCGATGTGGTTGTTTATCAAACACCATCGCGGTCATTATAAAGAGCATAAAAACGACAAGAAATAAATTACTACCTGTATACATTTTTAATACGACAAATAAACTAGAAACAATACAAACTAAAAGACTGGTATGACTATTTTTCACTGTCATTCGCGATCAAACTCCAATACTAATTGCTCCTGTGCTTTTTGATTCGTATAACGGTTTTCTAAAATATATTGTTTCATCTTCTGGAGACTTCCTTCATCAGTGATTATACTGGCAATGGCTGCAGAAATATCTTCTATATCTCCATTTACTATCAATCCGTTGAAACCGTCTCGTAGTTGTTCACCTGCAGCTGCAAAATTGGTCGTAATAACAGGCGTTGCTAATATTAAAGCCTCTGCTACTACCATCGGATAACCTTCATATGCTGAAGTTAAAATAAGGGCATCACTTTGTTGAATAAATGGATATGGATTATGACATTCGCCAACAAATTCAACGACATCTGTAACACCTAATTCTAGCGCTAATCTTTTATTATAAAGTAGGTCGGGTCCATCCCCGATAATGCGCCAATGGAATGGCTGGCTAGTCGACTCCTTTAACAATTTACAGATGTGTGGAATGAGGTCGAACCTTTTTGTAGCATTATCCATTCTGCCAACGGATACGAAATCCATCTTTCCTTTATTAAATGGCGTAAACTTTGTTGCCAAATCCTTTATTTCTGCTAGAGGAAAGAAATTGTAGACTACTTGTATTTTATGTTGATATTGAGGGAGAAATAGCAGCAATTTTTGCTTACAGGCTTCAGAAACACAAATTAATCGATCGAAATTTTGATAGGTTTTGACACATATTTTATAATTGAAGTTTGCTCTTAATGGATCGGTATGTATCCATGCAAACTTTTTATCTGCTTGTACATACTGATCTACAAATAAATTGGTTCCTTGATTGAAATAACTATTCGGTGCATCATTAAAATAAGAAATGGCAATATGATATTGTGTATGATGACGATGCCTCTTAAAAAGTAGTGCATAGAAATTGTTTGAGCCTATCAATCGAACGATGACCATACACAATATTCTAAGGATGATATGCCACACGTTTTTGCGCTGTTTCACTAGATAAAATGGTGTGGCAATAAGTTGTAATAATAAGCCCCCACTATGTACATGTACATTTGAGGGAATGTCTTTTATCAGTTCACCTGTACCGAATGTAAACACATCGATTTCATACTGCTTATGAACGCTCATTTCTTTCAGCGTATTGATCAAAGCTTTTTGAATACCACCCATGTGAAAATTTTGCGCAACAAATAATATTTTCATAGCGTGTAAAATCCCCCTAGCAATCCAATATTACGCTAATTGCTGTCTTTACTATAAATTGCTGTATAGGGTAATAATGCGCTTCTCCATTTCCCCCCAGCTATACTGTTCCTCATATAATAACTTCATTTTACGTGCGATTTCAGGCCATTCTTTTTTGCGCTCTATAAGCTTTTCAATCGCTTGTTGTAGACTCTCTTGATTAAAATCAATTAACTCACCTATATTATTTTCTGCCACTACTTCAGACATGCCAGTGTTTTTCACCATTATTAAAGGCTTGCCAAGCATGAGCGCCTCATAAAATTTGTTTGGTGCTGCGTAATAATGATTGGAAACTTCAGGATCGTAAATGGCCGTCATAATATCACAACTTTTTTCTAGTGCAAGCGTTTTTTCATATGGAATTTTCCCATAAAAGACGATGTTGTCATATTGCTGTGCTGTCTGTGCCAATTCGTCGGCAAGGTTACCAAACCCACCAATATGTAATTCATAACGCGGATTATTTTTTACGATATCCACCAGTTCCTTAATGAGCCTTTTATTTGCCAGAATACCGACATAGGCGATCTTTACTTTTTCCTGATTTAAATTTTCATTATCATTTAGATGCACATGTAGCGGGGTATTGTAAATCACTTCTATTTTTTTAGGAGAGGCTTTAGCTATTTGACTTCTGCGCTTTTCTGTACAAATGATAACTGCATCCACACTATTTAAAAGCGCTATATCAATTTTTTCAACTAGTTTGCCAATAATGGCTGGTCCATGAAAGGGGGCAGTCACGGAATCAAACATATCATAAATGACTTTTTTTCGAAGTATTTTCCCACAGATCGTGCCAATAAACGCTGTATCAAAATCACAAGCGTGTATAATATCATACGTATGTTTATGTTGAAGTAGCCATTGGAATAGCTTTAGTTGAAAGCGGATAAGCGGGAAAAAATTCTTTTTAAAACCGCCGCCGAAAGTAGCAGGGATGCCAAATCTTGTGATTTTAATGGCATGAGCTCGCTTCAAAAACTGCACTCTTGCTTTATATTTACTATCTCTGTCCCAAGCTAAAATTTGAACATACCAGTTATTTTTCATAAGGCTGTCCACTTCTTTTTCAACTCTTGGATCTGGAGAAATTGGATTGCTTCGCATAAAAACTACTCTCATCCCACATTGTCCCCCTAAATGTTTAATCCCTACTAGCATACAAGCATTTTTATGGCGCTACCGTTGCTATCTTGCTTCATCATTTTTTCATAGCCCTAAATAACTTCCAACTTCTTTTCGTGAAATGATCTTCTGGTTCATAAACGATCAAAGGTTGATTATTAATAATTCGTGCATTGTTTTCTAAAAAAACATCTACGGCATCCCATAGTTTTTCCTTCTCCAAAAATCGAAGACCTTTCTCAAATAAAAATGGACGTGATTTTACGTTATGCACATCCGACCCATATGTATGAACAAGGTTCGACCGAACTAATTGCAAGGAAAGTTGTTGAATAGACTTGCCAAACTTTCCGGCTAAACTCCCTGCTGTAATTTGGGCAAGTGCCCCCTCCCGTATAAGTTGCTCTAATGTAGCCGGATTTTTCGCAAACGTAGCATTGAGTTCTGGATGTGCAATTATTGGTGTTACACCTGCCGTTAATAAGTTGTAAATGATAGAGCTAGTATAAGTTGGGATAGTACCTGAAGGAAGTTCTAGTAACATATAATTCGATTGTGCTAATGTCTGTAGCTGGCCGTTTTCATAAAGTTCAACTATATTACCTGCCAATCTCACCTCATGCCCTGGATAAAGTGTTAACGGCATATTCCGTCTGTCAATTTCCTGTTGGAATTGAGCAATTTGTTCATTTACTACATGACAAGGGACATGATAGCGAGGGTGCAGTGCATGCGACGTAGAAATAATCGTTGTAATGCCTTCTGCTATAGCTTGTTCAAATAATTGGAATGTCTCCTCCGTTGTTTCAGGACCATCATCAACATTCTCTAAAATATGACTGTGCATATCTATCATTACGATTCACTTCCTTATCAACGCACATTTACTGATGGTAATATTGATCATAATATTCACCGAGCGGTATTTTATAATTGTTTAAAACGACACCTAAAATATTGGCTTTTGATGCCTCTAAACTCATTTTAGCTTTTAGCACACTCGCATTTTCCACGGCGCCACTATTAACAATTAACAGCGTCCCATCACATTTATTGGATAAAATTTGCGCATCCGTTACAGATAACAGTGGTGGCGCATCAAAAATAATCATGTCAAAATCATTGATTAGTTGTCTAATTACACTATCCATTGCTTTGGATGATAGTAATTCAGCCGGATTAGGTGGAATCGGTCCACTCGTCACAACAAAAAGATTCGAAATATCTGTACTATTTAATACTTCTGATAGGTCATATTGTGTTGTCAATAAATTTGAGAGCCCTCTTATATTTTGTAAGCGAAACGTATAATGCATGGTTGGTTTACGTAAATCGGCATCGACAATACATACTTTTTTCCCCTCTTGTGCGAATACAACGCCTAAATTAGCTACATTCGTCGATTTACCTTCTCCTGGCGTAGCTGAGGTCACTAAAATGGATTTTATTTCTTGATCAGGCATCGCAAAAGTAATATTTGTTCGGATCGTACGAAATTGCTCAGAAACAAAGGAATTCCTGTTACCAACTGTTACAAGCTTTCTCCCCATTTTTCTTCGGTTTTTTTTATTCGCTCTTTTTTCTTGAGACATCGTTGCCCCCTCCTGACGTTACGGAACCATCCTAGTTCTGCTTTAGGTTGCATCGTTCATTTTGCTGACGATGCCAATAATCGGTAATCCTATCTTTTCTTCTATATCTTGCTCTGTTTTAACCGTTGTATCGAAGCATGCTAGCAATAAAGCAAAGCCGGCACTTACTATTAATCCAATTATTGTTGCTGCCACAATGTATAAACTTTTGTTGGGAGCAACGGGCTCAGGCTTATCATCTAATTTTGCTACTGACAAAATATTAATATTGTCTATTGTCATTAACACTTGAATCTCTTCTTGAAAGACATCAGCTACTGTATTTGCAATATCGACTGCCATGTCAGGCTGTTTATCGCGCACCGCAATATTGACAACTTGAGAATTACTAGCGTTCGATACAGTTATTTGTTCCTTTAATTTTTCAGGCGTACTATTTAAATTCAGTTGACTAATAACCTTCGATAAAATAGCAGGACTTTGAATGATGACATTATACGTATTAATCAACCGCAGATCTGTTTCCACTTGCTGGATAGCTATCGGAGATTGATCGTTACTTTTTTGATTGATTAAAAGTTGTGTTTCCGCCTCATAGGTTGGCTGAATAATAAAGTAACTAAGAAACGCCGTGATTAATGCTAGGAAGAGTGCAAAACTCATAATATAAAGCAATTGCTTTCGTACTATTTTCAATACTTCTTGTAATGTGATTGTTTCTTGCAACACCCTTTCCCCCTCGATATAACATATGCTTGCTATACTATATTCTTTAGTTGTCACTAGGAATTTTTTCAAAAAGTTTTATGGCCTATTATATTATCGCTAGTACCCTTTTATTCATGTTGGAACAAGAGGGCTCGTTACATAGTTGTCTAAGAAAAAGCGTTCGATTGGTTGCCATCAATCGAACGCTTTTTCTACGATGCTTCAAACGTTTTTTGCTCGGGAACATGCAATCATTTTAGATGCTCTTTATTCTTTAAATAGAAAGAGGCCCCCTTGACTAAAGTCAAGAGGAGCCTTCTCATGTATTATTTAGCATACTCCACTGCACGTGTTTCACGGATAACGGTTACTTTAATATGCCCTGGATAATCTAGTTCTTCTTCAATACGCTTACGAATATCACGTGCAAGTCGATGTGATGCTAGGTCATCAATTTTTTCCGGTTGAACGATAATACGGATTTCACGACCTGCTTGGATCGCATATGATTTTTCTACGCCATCATAGCTTTCAGAAATCTCTTCTAATTTTTCAAGTCTGCGAATATAGTTTTCCAGAGTCTCACTTCGAGCACCTGGGCGAGCTGCTGATAAAGCGTCTGCCGCAGCTACTAATACCGCAATAACAGATGTTGCTTCAGTATCACCGTGGTGAGAAGCAATACTGTTAATTACAACAGGATGTTCTTTATATTTCGTAGCTAATTCCACGCCAATTTCAACATGGCTTCCTTCTACTTCGTGGTCGATTGCTTTCCCTATATCATGCAATAAACCTGCACGACGAGCTAATGCTACATCTTCACCAAGCTCAGCAGCTAGTAAGCCTGCTAAATGCGCAACCTCCACTGAATGTTTTAGAACGTTTTGACCGTAGCTTGTACGATACTTCATGCGACCTAAAATTTTCATTAAATCTGGATGTAGATTGTGGATACCGATTTCAAATGTCGTTTGTTCCCCTGTTTCACGAATTTGTTCATCAACCTCACGGCGAGATTTTTCAACCATTTCTTCGATGCGAGCAGGGTGAATACGCCCATCCTGTACCAGCTTTTCAAGTGCAAGTCGAGCCGTTTCCCGACGAATTGGATCAAATCCAGATAAAATTACCGCTTCTGGTGTATCATCAATGATCAAATCGATACCTGTTAACGTTTCAAGCGTACGGATATTTCGACCTTCCCTACCAATAATACGACCTTTCATTTCATCATTTGGCAAGTTTACAACGGAGACTGTCGTTTCTGCTACATGGTCTGCAGCAAAGCGCTGTAACGCCAGTGATAAAATTTCACGTGCTTTTTTATCAGATTCTTCTTTCACACGCATTTCAGATTCCTTCGTCATGACAGCAATATCAGTTGCTAGCTCTTTCTCTACTTCACTTAAGATAATAGCTTTGGCTTCATCTCTTGTTAAAGCAGAAATGCGCTCTAGTTCTGTTTTTTGCGTTACAACGAGCTCGTCCACTTTGCTCTCCATCTGTTCAATATGCTGTTGTCTTTCAGCTAGAGCCTGTTCCTTACGCTCCAAGCCGGCTTCTCTCTTATTTAGAGCATCATCCTTGCGATCAAGATTTTCTTCTCTTTGCAATAAACGGTTCTCTTGTTTTTGAAGTTCTAAACGACGGTCACGAATGTCATTTTCTGCTTCAGTTCGAAATTTGTGAGTTTCATCTTTGGCTTCAAGTAGTGCTTCTTTCTTTAATGCCTCCGCTTCTCGTTTTCCTTCTTCAACGATTGTTTCAGCGACATGTTTAGCACCAGTGATTTTTGAGTCATTCACTTTTTTCATGTAGATATAGCTAACAGCGGCACCAACGATGAGTCCAAGCAAAGCGGAGATGATAGTAATTCCATCCATATGAACACCTCCTCTTGCTATTTGGGTAATACAGTTTCAGTCGGCGCATACAAAAAATGTACTGCCTATTTTAAAGTCATAATTCAGAAATTATACATATTTAATTGTATAGCTAGCCTCAGGCTCTGTCAAGGATAGACGGGCATCTGTTCGCCTATCGACAAGAAAAAAAGTAAGTCATATCCATATGATGTATTTATTAACTATTACTTTTGAGCTAGATAAAAGACCTTCTCACTTTAAAATTCTGTATATTCAGTACAAAGGGTACAATACAATTATTACCACAATTACCGTCATCTTAACAATATTATTTGTACTTTCTTTGACAGATGACAGACGCTCTATTTTCAACACATCCTATTAGCTATACTTTAGCAGACTATCAAACCATGTAACTACTAACGAAGAGTAAAAAATTGTTAGCTCCATTGCCATCAAGCTAACAATTTTTTTGCTGCGCCGTTGATGTGTGCTGCAGCTTCCTCTGCGTTCTGTGCAGGAGTTAGGCGCCTTTGCTACCAACAACTAGTTTTTCCTTCATAATATATTTTAGATTAGTTCTGAATTCATTTACGGTAAGTTTCGCACTAAAGTAAAAAGACTGGAGACCCACTTGAAAAACTTCAAGGTAGTCTCCAGTCTTTATCGTTTTCACCTCTTTAGCGTAAAAACGTTGGAAGATTATTTTTCATCTTCAAGAAGAAGCATTAACTCTTCATCCATTTCCTCGTCATCATGTGCAGCAATTGTATACGATTGTGCGGCAATGCCGTAAGAAGAACGAATTTTATTGGCAATTTCCTCTAAAACAGCAGGATTTTCTTTTAAATATTGTTTTGCGTTTTCACGTCCTTGGCCAAGACGCTCATCGCCGTAAGCATACCAAGATCCGCTTTTTTGAACGATATCTAATTCTACACCTAAATCGACCGTTTCGCCCTCTTTTGAAATCCCTTCACCATACATAATATCAACTTCAGCTGTACGGAATGGTGGTGCTACTTTATTTTTCACAATTTTAATTTTCGTACGGTTACCCATAATGTCATTACCTTGTTTGATCGCTTCTGCACGACGTACTTCTAAACGTACTGAACTATAGAATTTTAACGCACGACCACCAGGCGTTGTTTCTGGGTTACCGAACATAACACCAATTTTTTCACGGATTTGGTTAATGAAAATAGCGATTGTTTTGGATTTATTTATAGCACCTGAAAGCTTACGTAATGCTTGTGACATTAAACGAGCTTGTAAACCAACGTGAGAGTCACCCATATCGCCTTCGATTTCAGCTTTTGGTACGAGTGCTGCAACAGAGTCAATAACGATAATATCAATTGCACCACTGCGCACTAATGCTTCTGCAATTTCAAGCGCCTGCTCACCCGTGTCTGGTTGTGATAATAACAGTTCATCAATATTTACGCCTAATTTTTGAGCATAAATCGGGTCTAATGCATGCTCAGCATCGATAAATGCAGCTTGTCCACCTTTTGCTTGTACTTCCGCAATGGCATGTAATGCTACTGTTGTTTTACCTGATGACTCTGGACCGTATACTTCAATAATACGTCCACGTGGATAGCCACCAACACCTAATGCTGCATCAAGCGCTAACGAACCACTAGAAGACGTAGCAATTTCTAAATCTGTTTTTTCGCCTAGCTTCATAATAGAGCCTTTACCGAAATTCTTTTCAATTTGTTTTAACGCCTGTTCTAAGGCTGCTTTACGATCACTCATTATTTTTCCTCCTTCGAAACTGTTCACTGTTTTTGTCTATCTCTACTATACTTGTTTTTTTGAGAAGACGCAAGAAAAAAGCGAACATTTATTCTGTTTTACTGCAAAATAAAAATTTGGATAAGTTTTTCCTACCCAAATTCTCATTTTTAACTATCAACTATAATGCCACGAGGGTAAGCCTTCACAATCTACTAACATGCGCATTGCACTTATGCAGATGGAACTTTCTGCACTTACGTAGCAAATAAATTAAAAGCGTTTCTTATATCCTCGTTCTGCTAATTGCTGCATTAAATAATGCAACGTAAATTTAACCGCACGTAAACGATTGGTATTGCGCATACCAGATAAATGCAATAAATACGTTATTGGCTCTTCGTCACCTATCGCCATGCCAATCCATACTGTACCAACAGGCTGATGGTCATGCGCTGTAGGACCAGCCGCTCCCGTTAAGCCAATACCAATCGATGTACCGAATTTTTCACGCACCGCGCTTGCCATTGCAGCAGCACATTCACTGCTGACAATTCCATGTTTATCTAATAATTGCTGCGGGATACCAAGCTGTTTTACTTTGGCATCTTCCGTATAGGTTACGACGCCTCCTATAAGGGCGCTGCCTACGCCTGGTATCTCTGCAAGCTCCGATTGAAATAAGCCTGCTGTTAAACTTTCTGCCGCAGAAATCGTTAAATTATTGTCTTGCAACATTTCTACCGTTTTTGAAGCAAGCGAATCGTCATTTATACCATATTGGAAATCTCCAACAATGGCGCGAATTTCCGCCACTTTTGCATCAATAAGCTGTTGGGCTTCCTGCTCAGATTGAGCCTTTGCCGTAACACGTAAAGTTACTTCTCCATCAGCCGCTAACGGTGCAACTGTTGGATTTGTTTGTTTATCTAAAATATCTTGCACACGCACTTCTAACTCCGCTTCTCCAATGCCATAAAAGCGCATGACGTGGGACACGATGACGCCGCCATCATTTAGCATTGTGCCAAGCTTTGGCTTTGCTTCAAATTGGAACATCGGCTCCAATTCTTTTGGTGGGCCTGGGAGTAATATGTAGGTATGCTGATCCTTAGTCAAAATCATCCCTGGCGCCATACCATGATGATTTGCGAGCACCTCGCTACCTGCTAATACAAGCGCCTGTTTACGGTTATTATCCGTCATGGCGATGCCTCTTTTTGCAAAAAATTGCTCAATGTAACTTAATGCAACTTGATCGATGACAAGATCCAGACCAAGATGACGCGCAATTGTCTCTTTCGTCAAATCATCTTTTGTAGGTCCTAAACCACCTGAAAAAATGATAAGATCTGCGCGAGATTCCGCTATGCTAATGGCCTGTTCTAAGCGTTTTGCATTATCGCCAACAACAGTATGATAAAACACGTTAATTCCTAACTCAGAAAGCTGATTGGAAATAAACTTTGCATTTGTATTGGATATCTGTCCAAGTAATAACTCTGAGCCGACTGCAAGGATTTCAGCATTCATGATCCACAAGACCTTTCTTATTTAGATTCAAGCAATACGCGACGATTTAGATAGAAATAATCCCATCCAGACCATAATGTAAAGAATAATGCAATATAAAGCATAATTGTATCGAATGGGATACCGAAAATCACAAAAATTGTATTGTGTAGAAGGGCTGCCGCAATCGCAACAATTTGTGCCCATGTTTTAATCTTGCCAAGCTGATTCGCCGCTACGACTTCTCCACCGCCTGCAAGAATTAAACGTAAACCCGTAACCGCAAATTCACGGCTAATAATGACAATAATTACCCATGCAGGTGCCATACCAAGCTCTACCATTAAAATAAATGCTGCAGAGACAAGTAATTTGTCCGCTAAAGGATCTAAAAATTTACCAAACGTCGTTACAAGGTTATACTTTCTCGCATAGTAACCATCTACCCAATCCGTTGTTGAGGCAATAATAAATATAAGAGCTCCTACAAAATGATGCACTGGCATTTCAGCACTAAATAATGTCATTGTTCCCCAGCCGAAATCAAACATCATCACAATGACAAAGAACGGAATAAGTAAGATACGTGAAATGGTAATTTTATTTGGAATGTTCATTTTTCTAACACCTTTCATGATGAAAGAAAGTAGTCATCATAGGATGACTACTGTTCTTTATTGAAATTGACGACAATATTTTGCGTTACGATTTGCTGCGCGTACGTTAAAAGTTCGTCATTAATATATACCTTAGCTTGTGTAGAATTACCTAAGCGGATACGTGCATAGTTTTGCGCTGTTGCATCAAACTCTACCACTTCACCAGCGTTATAAACACGCGTTTCTGCCAGTAATTCTTGTTGCTGTTGGTCTCGAATACCAATAAATGTTGGACCTGAAACTTCTATACGAATTTTAAATGTATCAGTACCTGTTAAAGAATAAGATGTTGTAGCCCCATCTGCTTCGATTGTACCTGCTGAAATCGTTTGCTTAACTTCATCAGTTTTACTTTCATCTTTACTTTCATCTGGTGTTACATCGTCTGTCTGCTCTTTATTTGCATTCGCTTGCGCTTTTTTATCTTCTTCCTCTTTGTCTTTTTCATTATCGATTGGTTTTGGTTTTTTATCGTACTCCATTACTGGTGGTGCGTCATTACTGTCACCTGTTCCTGAGTTGCTTCTATTTTGAAATAGAATCCAAATTGCCACGATAATAACGATAATAAATAAAGCGACAATGACTTTCGGCATAGCCTCCATCATTTTATTCGAAGAGGTTTTTGAAACCTTTCTTCTAGTTGAAGTTTGAGTCAACGATTGGCTAACTTGGTCGTTCGGTGTGCCTGGTAATTCACCTTTATAAGTCTCTAAAATTTCCTCAGGATTTAACCCAACAGCCTCTGCATATTGTTTAATAAAAGCTCGTACATAAAACGAACCTGGCATAATGGAATAATTGCCTTCTTCAATACCTACTAAATAACGTTTTTGAATTTTTGTTATTTCTTGTAAATCGTCTAAGCTGTAGCCTTTAGACAGTCTCGCCTCTTTCAGTCGAGTCCCTAATTCCGCCACTAATAACACCTACTTTAATATCAAATTAAAAATTAAATCCTCCAAATGAATCGGATTCGGACAGCATATGATTTTTTTCCATTATTTCATAAGTGATTTCTTCATCTGGGTGATGACGTAGTTCAATGATATAATCAAAATCCTCAATCTTATATTCTGAATGCTGAACAAACATATCAGGATGCTCTACTACTTTAATAGAAGGCATATTCATCATTTCACGCACTAGTTGTAAATGTCGCTCATCTGAAGATCGACGTGTTACAATACCGTCCAATATAAAAATATTGTTGTCACTGAATTCATCGCCTGCGAGCTTATTACGAATAGTTTGCTTAATCATGGTAGATGATAAAAAAATCCACTTTTTGTTGGCACAAACACTTGCCGCAACAATCGACTCCGTTTTACCAACACGAGGCATCCCACGTATTCCAATCAGTTTATGACCTTCCTTTTTAAAAAGTTCTGCCATAAAGTCGACTAAAATACCAAGTTCATCTCGCACGAAGCGGAAGGTATTTTTTTCATCTGCATCACGAGGAATATAATGACCATGCCTGATAGCTAATCGATCGCGAAGTTTTGGTTGTCGAAATTTCGTGACGTGAATATGTTCCATTGTCGAAACAATTGTACGGAAGCGTTCAATTGCTTCATCGTTGTCTGTATGCACTAACATACCACGTCGATCTTCATCGACACCGTTGATTGATATAATATTGACACGAAGCATCCCTAAAAGTGAAGCAATATCTCCTAATAATCCAGGGCGATTCACCTGAATTTCATATTCAAAGTACCAATCGCTCAAACAACTCGTTCCCTTCCTATTAGTTAACGTAAAAAATCTTTTATAAGTTCCATCATAGCTGATTTTTTATGTAATGGAAAGTTAGAATACATGGAATTACCGCGTTATTTTTAAATTCTTTCTAATTTTTTTAAAGCTATTGAAAATAGACTTACATACGTTCCCTTTTCTAGACCCTTATCGCTTCTTAATATAGAAAAAAGAGGAGAGTAGCTCTCCTCTTTTTTTATTGTACATGTTTATTTTGCACAAGTTTTACGACACAATTCGCCAATGCATGTTTTTCATCATCAGAGGCAACGCCCCATAAATCCGACAGCACTCGCTCTTGTTCATTTTTAGGATCGACATTATTCGCTAAATATTCGCCGATTTGGACAGCAGCCTGTTGAATCATTTTCTTTGGCATACCGCTTGATTCAGCTTGCATAACGTTTTGTCCTAAAAAAGATGTCCATTTTTGCCAGTTTTCTAAAATGGTCATATGTTTCCTCCTCCTTTACACATGTAGTATGTGCAAAAAAGAAATTTTATATGTACCAGCCACCATTTAATCGGATGATTTGTCCTGTGACATAATCTGCTTTGCCTGATAGATAGAAACGAACCATTTCAGCTACATCCGATGTTTGCCCGACAGCTCCTAACGGAATATCGTCTAAAATATATTGCAGCTCTTCCTCACTTAAATGACTATTCATCGTCGTATTAATAAAGCCTGGCGCAATCGCATTGACGCGAATGCGAGACAATGCAGCCTCTTTAGCGTAGGATTTTACAAAAGCATGCTGTGCGCCTTTTACCGTTGCATACAACGCTTCTCCTGCCGAGCCAGCTTCACCCCAAATGGAGCCGATAAATAGTACATAGCTTACGTCATGACTGCGTAACTTGGCAGATAACAAAGCAGTTAGATGCATAGGGTTTTGCACATGTACACGCCATAGTGCATCCATATCCTCTAGCGTAGTATCTTCCAGCAATGAATAGTGTGCTTGACCGTTAGCAAAAACAATTGCCTGCACACTAAATATTTCAGTGGCCAATTGTTGCGCGGCTGTTATTGTTGTGAAATCTGCTTGGACACGCATAAATTCCTGTGCAGGAAAATCGCGTGCTAGCGTATCGCATAAAGTTTGAGCCATTTGCTCATTGTTTGAATAATGCACATAGAGAGACCAGCCGTCTTGTGCCAAACTTTGGCAAATAGCACGACCGATCTCACCTGATGCACCTAATATAAGGGCAAACTTTTTCACTAGACGCCCTTCTCTGTCGGTAAAACTTTAAATACGGTTTGTTGTGATTCACCTTGAATGGACGTAAACGCTGTTGTTAAATCTTCAATTGTTAATTCCTCTAAAACAGGCACAACATCAAACAAATTCATGTCATTAAATGAATAACGAGTGAATTGGTTGGCAATAAATTCAATCGAATTCAACGCTCGTAAGAAGAAGCCAATTTTTTTACGCTTAATGCGTTCTAAATCCGCACTTTCAAATTGTGCACTTTTTTCGTATTTTTGTAACTCCGCTTTTATCGCTTTTTCCAATTCATCTGGGTGAGCTGAATCAGAGCCAATCAAAGCAAAGCCAAAACCTTTTTCTAAAGTAAAGTCAAACGCATACGATTCATCGATTAAGCCTTCTTCATAAACGCGCTCATAAAAGCTAGATGTACGTCCAAAAATAAGCTCTAACGCAATTTGCACTGATAGCTCATGCTTTAACATTTCACGACCAGATAAATTCGTTTCTTTTGCTTTTAAGCCAATATAGACCTTTGGTTTTTGCACATCCATATTTAATGTACGCTCTTTAATCGCAACATCTGTTGGTTCTTCATCAAAGAAACGCTCTATCGGTGTTGGCTCTGGAAACTCTTTTTTGCCTTGATTTTCGCGAATGAACGCCATCATTTCTTGTGGATCAACTGCACCGATAGCAAATAACAACATATTAGATGGATGATAAAACGTATTGTAGCATGTGTACAAGTGGTCTGCTGTAATGCCATCAATTGATTCGATTGTTCCCGCAATATCAATTTTCACTGGGTGATGATGATACATATTTTCAATCGTGCCAAAGTATAGGCGCCAATCAGGTTGGTCATCATACATTGTAATTTCCTGACCAATAATACCTTTTTCCTTATTGACTGTCGCTTCTGTAAAGTATGGCTCTTGAACGAAATTTAATAAGGTTTCTGTACTTTTATAAATATTATCTGTCGAAGAAAATAAATAGGCAGTGCGAGTGAAAGAAGTAAATGCATTTGCTGAAGCACCATATTCGCTAAACTTTTGGAACACATCGCCATCTTCTTTTTCAAACATTTTATGCTCTAAAAAGTGCGCAATGCCATCTGGTACTGTGATGCTCTCCGATTCACCAAGTGGTACAAATGTACGGTCAACCGAACCATACTTCGTTGTGAAAGTCACAAATGTTTTGGAAAAGCCTTTTTTCGGTAAAATATAGACATCTAAGCCGTTTTCTAATTTTTCATAGTAAAGTGTTTCGTCTAATTGTTTGAATTCAATTGTTTTCATTGTGCGGCTTGCTCCTTTCCACTTAAGAAATAGACCGCTTCTAACTGCACTTGCTTCGCCATTTCGACCACATCTGCTTTCGTAACAGCTTGCCATTTCGTTGCCCATGCTTCAACCGAGAATTCCTCTGGTAAGTCTTTATATTGGTCAAAAATTTCAATTTGACCACGTGCAGAATCAAGCGATTCTTTTAATTGATTTGTCAGCATCGCCTTCGTTTGGTCTAATTCTAAATCTGTAATATCTCCTGCTTGCATAACGGCCAATTGTTCTTTTATCAGATTGAGTGCCTTTTCTTCATTTTTCGCCTCAATACCCGATACGACAAATAACAAACCGTAATGGGATGCATAAGAACTAGAAGCGTAGTACGCCAAACTTTCTTTTTCTCGAACATTCATAAATAATTTGGCATGTGGATAACCACCGAAAATACCGTTAAAGATTTGCATTTTCGCAAAATCTGCATCACCAAAACGCACTGGTGTACTAAAGCCAATATGCAGTTTTCCTTGCTTCATGTCTTGTTGTTCACGAACATAATCATTTTGCGGATGTTTTTGCGGCAATACAGCTGGAATTTCCTCTGCTATACGATCCTTAAATGGCAATGTCTGTTTTAGTTTTGCAACAAGCTCATCTTCATTAATGTCACCCGCAACATAAATATCAATTTTGTCATTTGTTAGCATCGATTCGTAAGCAGCGTATAAAGATGCCGGTGTAATATTTTCAATGTCTTCCACTGTTCCGTTTGCCGAAATAGACGCCGGCTCGTTTGGACGTAAAATTTCTTGAAGACGCATTTGTGCATAACGAGATTTGTCGTCGAAAATAGATTCAATACGTTGGATGACCATTTTCTTTTCACGTTCCACAATCGATTCTTTAAAGACACCATTTTCTAGATTTGGTTCAAAAATGGCCGTATGCATAATACCTAGCACGTCCTGTAAGACACTTGTATTAGCCAAATATTGATCGTTTACGGTTTCAACATTCATCAATACCGTATGCTCATTACCGCGCTTCGATGTATCGAAATACAACACTGTTCCGTATAAGTCATCTAAAAAACTACGAAATGCAGCAGTTGTTGTATATTTTGCATTGCTGTGTTGCAATACATTTGTTAACACCGTACGTTCAGACGCACATTTGGCTGTTAATGCTGTTCTCCATTTAATCGAGAAATTTACTGTTTTAAATTGGGTCGTTTGTCGGATATGCAAATTGACACCTTTTGCAAAAGGTATTGTTTTAAACATATGAAACCCTCCTATCTTTCTTAATATAACAATGTACTACAAATACTATACATGTCTATTGTCTATAATTGCAAAAAGAATCCAAAGTATGTATAAGGAAAGTGAAAATTAGCTTGTCAATTGTTACCTGTATAAGGCAAAAGACCGGGCTTGATTGCCCAGTCTTTTGTTTACTCGCTTCATTTCTTTCGACTTGGTCCAGTAGTTCAACGAATAAACATGTTGCCTGAAACTTATCGTTTGCCTTTAATATATGGTTGACCACTTGCTTTTGGTGCATTTGCTTTACCGATAAATCCTGCTAACGCTAAGATCGTTAAGACATAAGGTAAAATTTGCAAATACACAGCTGGGATATCTTGCACATACGGAATTTGGTTCCCTGCAATACTTAATGTTTGCGCTAAACCAAAGAATAACGCTGCTCCTAGTGCACCGATTGGATGCCATTTACCAAAGATCATTGCGGCAAGTGCCATGAACCCTTGACCAGCAATTGTTGCATGTGAGAAATCACCTGTAATTGTTTGCGCATAAACCGCACCACCAAGACCACCAAGTGCTCCTGAAATAACAACGGCGATATAACGCATTTTATTTACTTTTACACCCATTGTATCGGCAGCCATTGGATGTTCCCCAACTGCACGTAAGCGTAATCCAAATGGTGTTTTATAAATAATAAACCAAGCACCAATGGCTACAGCAAAGGCTAAAATCGAAGTACTATAGACGTTATGGAATAATAATGGTCCGAAGAACGGAATATCCTCTAAATAAGGAATTGCAAAGCGACGAATTGGTTGGTCAATCATATCTGTTTGACCTTTATCATATATCAATTTCACAAGGAATACTGAAACTGCTAAACCAAGTAAGTTAATCGCTACCCCTGATACCGTTTGATCGGCACGGAATGAGATCGATGCAACTGCGTGTAGTAAGGAGAAAATACCTCCTACAATTACCGCTGCAAGCATAGCTACCCATACCGTTGCAGAGCCTAATTGTGGTGCTAACTCTAAATTGACAACAATACCAACAAACGCGCCGACAATCATTAAACCTTCTAGCCCGATGTTTACTACACCTGAACGTTCAGAGAATACCCCACCGATGGCAGTGAAAATTAATGGTGTCGCATAAAGAATCGCAGAAGGGATGATGAAATATAACATTTCTAAAAAGCTCATGTTATTGTCCCTCCTTTTTCTTACTTAACTTTTGTAATCCAACGCGAATAATGTAACCAGACGCTACAAAGAAGATAATTAATGCAATAATGATTGACACAATTTCCTCTGGAATACCTGCAGCATTTGGCATGTTAAGAGCACCGTATTTTAACGAGCCAAATAAAGAAGCCCCGAATACAACGCCAAGTGGTGTATTCGCACCAAGTAAGGCAACGGCAATACCGTCAAAACCAATACCTGTAAAGCCAGCTTTAATCGACGCGTTTTGGAATGTACCAAGCGCCTCCATCGCACCACCAAGACCTGCAAACATACCTGAAATCGTCATGGCTAAAATAACGTTTTTATTAACACTCATACCAGCATATTCTGCGGCATTGTGGTTAAAGCCAACTGCTTTTAACTCATAACCACGTGTTGTTTTTTCCAAAATGAACCACATTACGACTACCATAAGAAGTGCAATTAGGATCCCATAGTGAAGACTTGAGTTGTCTGTAAGCTCTCTTAAAAACGGAGAACGTAATGAAGCGGATTCAAGCACACGTTCTGTTTTAAAGCTACCGTCTGACAATTTTTTAATAACAGCGTTTGCAATATAAAGCGCTGTATAGTTTAACATAATTGTCGCAATTACTTCATGCACTTTAAATTTCGCTTTTAAGAAACCTGCAATAAAGGCCCAGAATGCACCAGCTGCTGCTGCGGCTAGTAACGCTAATGGTAAGTGAATAATTTTTGGCAATTCAAATGCATAGCCTACCCATGCAGCCGCAAGCCAACCTAAAATTAATTGTCCTTCAACACCGATGTTGAATAAACCAGTACGGAAGGCAAACGCTACCGCAAGACCCGCCAAAATATAAGGTGTAATTTGACGTATTGTGTTCCCTATTGAATATGAATCTCCAAAAATACCTGTCCAAAGTGCACTATACCCTAGAATTGGATCATAGCCGCTGACTACCATTACGATAGCCCCTACAATTAAACCGATAATAATAGAGATGACAGGAACGAGTATATTAATGACACGATTTGACATTAGTCGTTCCCCTCCTTCGCTATATTTGTGCTCGTTTTTTTACTTTGCCCCGCCATTAATAGGCCAAGCTCTTGCTCTGTTGTTGATTTTGGATTTAGCTCGTCCACTATTTGCCCATCATAAATAACAGCAATACGGTCTGAAACATTCATAACCTCATCTAATTCAAATGAAATTAACAATACCGCTTTACCTTTATCGCGTTGCTCGATTAGTCGAGAGTGAATAAATTCGATTGCCCCAACATCAAGGCCACGAGTTGGTAATGCCGCAATTAATAGGTCTGGATTACGATCAATTTCACGACCGATAATCGCCTTTTGTTGGTTACCACCTGAAAGTGCTCGGGCAGGTGTCATTTCACCATTACCTGTACGCACGTCATATTCGTTAATAATTTGATTTGCTTTTTCTGATACTTTTTTATAGTCCATAATAAAGCCTTTAGCAATTGGTGCTTGGTAATACGTTTGTAGTGCAATATTATGACCAATCGGGAAATCTAATACTAAACCATGCTTATGACGGTCTTGTGGAATATGACCTACACCCTCTTCAGTAATTTTACGAGGTTTCATGTTCGTCACATCTTTACCGTTTAACTTCACTTTACCGCTTTTTACTTTACGTAAGCCTGTAATTGCCTCGATTAACTCAGATTGTCCATTACCGTCAATACCCGCGATCCCAACAATTTCACCTTTACGTACATTAAGGTTAAGACCTTTGACTTTATCGATATTTCGATAGTCTGTAACGACTAAATTCTCAATTGTTAATACTTCTTCAGCTGGTTTCGCTTCTGTTTTTTCTGTTTTAAACTCTACTTGGCGACCAACCATTAATTCCGCTAAATGGTCTGGATTTGTTTCAGTCGTTACAACTGTTCCAATCCCTTCCCCTTTACGAATAACTGTTACGCGGTCAGAAACATCCATAATTTCTTTCAGCTTATGCGTAATTAAGATAATCGATTTACCTTCAGCGATTAATCGACGCATAATTTGAATAAGCTCTGTAATTTCTTGCGGTGTTAAAGAGGCAGTCGGTTCATCGAAAATTAAAATTTCTGCACCGCGATATAACGTTTTTAAAATCTCAACACGTTGTTGCATCCCAACGGTAATGTCTTCGATTTTAGCATTCGGGTCAACATCTAAACCGTACTTCTCGGAAAGCGCTTGCACTTTTTTCGCAGCATCTTTAATATTGACTACGCCCATTTTCGTAGGCTCTGTACCTAAAATAATATTTTCTGTTACAGTAAAGTTTTCCACCAACATAAAATGTTGATGCACCATGCCAATTCCTAAATCATTGGCTACATTCGGGTTAGTAATTTTAACCGCTTTCCCACGAACACGAATTTCTCCACCTTCTGGCTGATACAGACCAAAAAGAACGTTCATTAAAGTCGATTTACCAGCACCATTTTCTCCTAGTAGTGCATGGATTTCGCCTTTTTTTAGTTGGAGGGTGATATTATTATTTGCTACGAATCCACCAAATTCTTTGCGGATTCCAAGCATCTCAATCACGTATTCCAATATTGTCACTCCCTTATTAGGCAATTTTCTCTAAAACAATTGTACTCTAGTGTATTTCTACCTGCCTCTATTGCAATACAGCCAAAGTTTCGTTTTATTCAAAAGTTTGCACTTTTCAATAAAAACCCGTATTCAACTTTTACCTAAAGGTAGGGTATTTTAAATTAATACAGGAAAGGTCATCGTTAGAAACCTTTCTTCTATTAACTTGGTACCATCATCATTATTTATGATAATATACTAATCTTATTTTAATATGGAAAAATAATATAAAAATAAAATATATCCAAACAGAGTATTAGAAATAGTCTAAATATAACGATAGATTGAAAAATCATCATAAGGGCGGTTGTAAAGCCCTTATGATGATTAAGAGATGAATTATTTTTCCACTTTTTCTGGAACTTTGATTTCACCGCTAGCAATTTTTTCTTTATATTCATCAATTACAGTTTGAACATCTGCTGGAATTGCACCACGAGAATCAGCAAGTTTAACGCCGTCTTCAGCTAGACCGTAAACAACTGTTGTTCCGCCTGGGAATTCACCATTTTTCGCTTTGTTAGAAATATCTACAACTGCTTCATTAACACCTTTTAACATAGAAGTTAAAGTAACGTTTGTTTTGTCATCTACTTTACCTTCTTCGTATTGGTCAGCGTCAACACCGATTACCCATACGTTTGCATTAGGGTCTTTTGCTTTACGCTCTTTAGCTTCAGAGAATACACCATTACCAGTTGCACCAGCAGCGTGGAAAATAATATCTACGCCTGAAGAGTACATGCTGTTTGCAGTGATTTTACCAAGATCCGCTTTGTCAAATGCACCTGTGTACTTACGTTGAATTTCGATATCTGGGTTAACAGCTTTCGCACCAGCAACGAAACCAGCTTCAAAACGGTTAATTACTGGAATGTCTACGCCACCAACGAAACCGATTTTACCTGATTTAGACATTTTAGCAGCAGCAACACCCGCTAAGAATGCACCTTCTTGCTCTTTGAAAAGAACAGAAACAACGTTATCATCTTTTACTTCAGCATCGATTAATGCGAAATGATTGTCTGGGTTTTCAGTAGCTACTGCATCAATTGCATCAGCCATCATGAAACCAATACCGAATACTAAGTTAAAGTCACGACGGATTAAGTTGTTTAAGTTTGTTTCATAGTCAGCATCAGATGCTGATTGTAAGTAGTCATAACCTTTACCTTTTTCAAGGTTGTGTTCTTCGCCGTAAGCTTTAACACCTTCCCATGCAGATTGGTTAAATGATTTGTCATCAACGCCACCTACGTCAGTAACCATACCAACTGAGAAAGTTTCCTCAGTGTTTTTGTCTCCTGATGCCGCATTGTCTTTTGCAGGTTTTTCTTCGTCTTTCGCACCACATGCACCTAAAATTGCACTCGCAGCTAAAACTGAAGATAATACTAAACCAAATTTACGTTTTTTCATTTTGTTAACCCCCCGAGGTATTGTAATTAGCAGGAAAATAATTTAGAAATGTTCTACACCCGTTTACGTACTACATGGAAGCTGAATTTATCAGCTCGGAAATAATTCTTTGAATACAACACTACTTGATCATTGTCATCGTAATGGAGCTGCTTTAATACTAAAAGAGCTGTTTCACGACCACAATTTAAAATCGGTGATGCTTGTTCATGATAGCCAACTGGATCAATAAAGGTCACAGCGTAGGCTACGTGAATTTTACCCGATTGCTCAAGTGCAGAGAAAAGTGAAACTTCTTTTTTGTCAACAAAGTCAGTAGGCAGGAAGCTTGCTGGTAATTTATCGATACAATAAACGACTGGCTCACCATCCGCTGTTCTGACACGTTCAATCGTGAGTATTTTATCTTCGCCATCACATTGGAAGCGTTTTAAATCTTCATCAGAAGGGATATTCTCCGTGGCCTTTAAAAACTTAGACCCTGGTTCCATTCCTGCCGTTTCGATCATAGAAGAAATACTTGATAAATGTTCGATGCCCGATGTAAACAAAGGCTTAGGGTTCACAAATGTGCCAACCCCATGTCGACGCACAATCACATTTTCCTCTTCCAACAGTCGAAGCGCCTCTCTAAGTGTTGCTCGACTTACTCCTAGTGATTTCGATAATTCAAACTCTGAAGGAAGTTTTTCATTTTCTTTGAAAACACCCGTCTCGATGTCAGACTTTAAACGATCAATTACTTGAAGATAGAGATGACGATGATCTGCTTTAATAGTCACATAAATCACCACCAAAATCAGAGATCAGACATCTGATGTACAACATTCCTACTAATCGTTCATAAATATAACATTTTTGCAGAATGAAATAAACTATTTTAAGCAAAATCGATCATAGAAATCATTCTTTCTTTATTTTCGTGTCAAACATTTGGACATAATTCCAGGAAAAACTAGTCGATTTTCCTTATTTAGTAATTAATTATCGTACTGATGAATCAGTACTTGTCGAGGCTTACTACCCTCTGGAGGCCCGACAATACCGCGTTGTTCCATCTGATCGACGATGCGAGCTGCACGAGAATAGCCGATACGGAAGCGACGTTGTAACATCGACACAGAAGCTGTCTGCATATTGACCACTAATTGTACTGCTTCGTCAAATAATTCATCCGTTTCTTCTAAAACGGTCTCTTCTTCACTCGGAATCATCTCTTCTTGGTACTGTGCTTTTTGTTGTTCTATAACAAAATCGACGACCGCTTCCACTTCCTGATCCGATAAAAAAGCACCTTGTACGCGTTTCGGTTTTGAAGCACCAGCAGGTAAAAATAACATATCGCCACGACCTAATAAACGCTCTGCTCCACCCATATCTAAAATCGTTCGCGAATCAATTGCCGATGACACTGCAAAGGCGATTCGAGACGGGATGTTCGCCTTAATAACGCCTGTTAATACGTCGACACTCGGTCTTTGCGTCGCTAAGATTAAATGAATACCAGCGGCACGAGCCATTTGCGCCAAACGCGTAATAGAATCCTCGACATCATTTGAGGCAACCATCATTAAGTCGGCTAACTCATCGACAATGACCACGATATATGGCAATTTTGGATGTTTTTCTTCCGTTTGTTCATTGAACTTTTGAACATGGCTATTATAGCCCTCAATATTACGAGTACCCGTATGGGAAAATAAATCGTAGCGTCGTTCCATTTCAGATACGACTTTTTTCAGTGCTTGCGATGCCTTGCGAGCATCTGTCACTACTGGTGCTAACAAATGGGGAATGCCATTATAAACGTTTAATTCCACCATTTTCGGGTCAATCATCATAAGCTTGACTTCATGTGGCTTTGTACGCATTAGTATGGATACCACAATGCCATTTATACACACACTTTTCCCACTGCCTGTAGACCCCGCGACAAGTAAATGTGGCATTTTATTGAGCTCTGCTAATACCGCTTGTCCAGTAATATCACGACCTAATGCTACTTGCAATAACGCTTCGGGTTTCGCGCTATCTTTTGATTCTAATACTTCTCGCAATGTCACGATGGCGACTTCACTATTCGGCACCTCAATACCGATGGCCGATTTCCCAGGAATCGGTGCCTCCATCCGAATATCCTTTGCAGCAAGCGCTAAAGCAAGGTCATCTTGTAAGTTGACAATTTTACTTACTTTAACACCAATATCCGGCAATATTTCATACTTCGTGACAGCTGGCCCTAAATGAACTTGTGTCACTTTTGCTTTAACACCGAAGCTTTGTAATGTTTGCTCTAGCTTTTTCGCATTTGCCTGAATAACAGAGTATTCTCCACTTTGATCATGCTGTGGTGGCATTTGCAAAAGATTGAATGAAGGAAGCTGATAATCTGCGTTTTCCACAGCTTCTGCATGCTCAATATGGACATCATCTATAAGCGCCCCATCTTCGATTTCTATATGCTCTTCCATGGCAGGAGCCGGTTCTCGCTCATGCGATACATTTTGTGTAAAGGCCGAGATAATCGGTTCATGTGAAACTTCCTCTTCCTCCTGCTCTTCTTGGACATGATCAACAGCTGCCACTTCGTCTGTCGTACTCTCTGCACGTGCACGACGACTTTTCGCTTTCTTTGGCGCATTTTTTTTCTTTTCTTGCTGTTTTTTTTGCCATTTACCAAAAAGTACAGGCATTTTTGCAGCTAAATACGGCACAAGTGCTTTACCCGTCACTAAAATTAAACCGATAAAGAAAATTACCCAAGCAACTACTTTGGCCCCTGTCGCCTCAAATAATACATGGAGGCCACTAAATAATAGCGCACCTACCATTCCACCACCAAGTGCGTTACTACGGTGAACCACACCATCGGTATTAATTAATATGCGCCATGACTCGCGCAAAACAGACTCTGATAATAAACCACCGGATTTCGATAATTGCTCAAATAAAATACCATGACTAAAAATCGTTAAGCTCATCACAATGAGAAGCATTCCGACAATGAGTCGATCTTTTAGACTTATTTTTTTCTGTCCGATCATGAGCAGCAAGGCCACAAAAATAAGCATAAATGGCACTGCAAAATGTAAATTTCCTAAAAGGAACATGGCAATGGTTTGTAAAATACGTCCAATCATGCCATATTCAAAAATCATGATGACCGCAATCGCGATTAAGATGAGCCCTAAAATTTCGTACATTAGCGGATGCATTTCTTTTTTATCGGATGTTGGTTTTGGTTTTGCTTTCGTCACTTTTCTTCTTTTACTACTTGCCATCTATTTCACCTTCTTTTGCAATCCATTCTATATATGTAGCGAATAATAACATGTAGAACTCGTTTATTTCAAAAAAAGGATTTTCCACCGTGTTTATCGGTTAGAAAATCCTTTCTCCTTCGCTACTTGTCCAAAACTTGCAGGTAGCTTGCCATGTCAACTTTTCATGTTTGACATTCCATCGACAACGCTACGTAAAGACAACATCCTTTAAAATCGTTGTTTAACGTTTTAATATTCCATAATGATTGGGATAATCATTGGGCGGCGCTTCGTTTTTTGGAATAAATAAGTATTCAATGTATCTCGAATTTCTTGTTTAATGTTTGTCCATTCGAATGTATCTTTACCTACGTATTTTTCAATGACGTTTTTCGCAATCTCCGATGCTTCCACCATCAATTGTTCAGATTCACGTACATAGACGAATCCACGAGATAAAATTTCAGGACCTGATGCAATTTTCTTTTGCGCACGGTTTAATGTCACGACAACAATGAAAATACCATCCTGCGATAGTAATTTGCGATCACGTAATACAATGTTACCAACATCGCCTACACCGATACCGTCAATTAAAATATTGCCGGCTTGTACTCGACCACTCATACGCATTTTACCGTTTTTATATTCGACTATATCACCTTTATCGGCAATAAAAATTTGTGATTTTTGCATACCTAACTGTTGGGCTAATTTCGAGTGTGCAATGAGCATGCGATATTCACCTTGAACAGGAATAAAGTATTTCGGCTGCATTAAATTCAGCATTAACTTTAAATCCTCTTGGCTACCGTGACCAGAAACATGGACATTTTTGCTCGATGTTAAAATTTCTGCTCCGGCTTTTGCAATGGAATTCATCGTGTTCGCCATTTGCACTTCCATACCAGGAGACGGCGTAAACGTAATGAGTACAGTATCATTTTGTTTAATTTTAATGTCTCGGTGATGTTTGCGAACAATTTTTTCCAGCGCATCTAACGGTTCGCCTCTATTACCCGTTGTGATAATAATAATTTCTTCTTCTTGATATTTTTGCATTTCAGAGATAGGTATAATCGTATCTTCTTCAACTGTTAAATAACCTAACTGAACACCTAAATCGACCGCTTTTTCTAAAGGTTTCCCTACAATCACCACTTTGCGGAACGATTTTTGGGCTTGCGTTAATACTTGTTGAATGCGAATGAAGTTAGAAGCGTATACAGCTACTAAAATACGACCTGGTGCCGAATGGAATGTTTTTGATAGTTGTTCCTCAATCACAATCTCAGATGTCGTATAGCCTGGTCGCTCAGCTTCACAAGACTCAGAAAGTAAAATAAATACGCCTTCTTCACCTAACTGCGCCATTTTCGCTAAATCCGGCTTGAATTTACCTGTTGCAGATTGGTCAAATTTAAACTCTCCTGTATGAACAATCGCACCTTCAGAAGTATGGAACACAACCCCTAATGAATCCGGAATACTATGTGTTGTATGGAAGAATGTCACATACGTAGAATTGAAATTCATACGGCTTCGATTTGTTACTTCAAAGAATTTCACCTGATGTGGTGCAGGTAATTCCTTTAAATGTTCTTTTGCAAGCGCAATTGTTAATTTTGAGCCATACACTGGCGCTTTCACTTTTTGTAAAATATAAGCGATTGAACCAATGGCATCCTCATGACCATGTGTTAAGAAAATCCCTTTTACACGCTCTTTGTTTTCTTCTAAATACGTAATATCAGGAATTACGATGTCAATGCCCAGCATCTCGTCTTCTGGGAACATTAAGCCGCTATCCACAACAAATAGCTCTTCGTCAATTTCTACTACGTACATTGCTTTTCCAATTTCGCCCACACCACCTAGTGGAATGATACGAATTAGTTCATTTTTCTTTTTTGTCAATTTATTTCCTCCTAAAAAATATCCCGAACAGCAACCACTTATTTTCATTATACGGTTTGCAAAGCTTTTGCACAAATTAAAAATGTAAGGAAGGCGATTATTTTACATCCTACTGCGGAAAAATTGACGGCACTTGTTATTTAGCACATCGTAAGCCCAATGCTTGCGTGAACGCGCTTTGCTGCGTCTAACGTTACATTCGTTGCGAGCCGAATTTTCAGAATTGTTTCGGTGCCTGGCACCACAATGCAGTACTGCCGGGCATTGTGCGAGAAAATTGTTTGCGTGCCTGGCACCACAAATGAAAAAACTATAGACAAACTCTTTTTTGAGTTTGTCTATAGTCTCATTTATTTTACTATTGCTCTAAAATATTGCGCTTTTTCTTGGTAGGTTTCCCATACTAAATCAAAGTTAGCTTTCTCATCATCTGTCATTTCTACCATTGGTAGACGAACATTTAATGTGTCAAAGCCTAATTTCGTCATAGCGTATTTTACCGGTGACGGATTCGGTTGTGCAAACAATGCACGCACTAGCGGTAATAATGCTCGATGAATTTTTGCAGCTTGCTCGTGTTGACCTTCTTCAAACAATTTAATCATTAACTGCATATCATTTCCGACAACATGAGAGGCAACAGAAATCACGCCTGCCCCGCCGATTGCCAGCAACGGTAATGTTAATCCATCATCCCCACTATATACTAAAAAATCATCAGCCGCATCAACGTTTTCAATAATATCGCCCATCTGATCTAAATTTCCGCTCGCCTCTTTAATCCATGAGATATTCGGAATTTTACTTAAATCAACAGACGTCTCATAGGCCACGTTGATCCCTGTACGTCCCGGTACATTATAAAGCATAACGGGTAACCTTGTTTCTCTTGCAATCGTTTCAAAGTGCGCGTAAATACCACGCTGATTCGGCTTATTATAATAAGGTGCTACTAACATGATGCCATCCGCACCATTTTCCTCAGCTTTATGTGTCATAGCGATAGAATAAGCCGTTTCATTATCCCCCGTACCTGCAATCACTGGTACACGGCCTGCTACTTTCTCTACTGTAAATCGAACAACTTCTATTTTTTCTTCTGTGGTCATAGTTGGGTTTTCAGAGGTTGTGCCACATGCAACAATGCAATCAGTACCATTATCAATTAAATAATTAATGATACGCTCTAATTCTGGATAATTAATCGTGCCATCTTCTTTAAACGGCGTAATCATCGCCGTTCCTATTCGACCTAAATTCATCCTTACACCCCTCTTATAGTAAGTTATCCTCAAGCATTGCTTCTGCAATTTGGATAGAGTTCAATGCAGCGCCTTTTAATAAATTATCTGATACGATCCATAGATGGAATCCCTTTTTATTGTCTAAGTCTTGACGGATACGTCCTACAAAAGTAGCATCTTCCCCTTCAGCATAAATCGGCATTGGGTAAGTTTGTGTAGCGATATCATCCTGTAACACAATTCCAGGTGCATGGCGTAATACTTCGAAAATCCCCTCAACTGAAGTTTCCTTTTCCACTTCAATATAAACAGATTCAGAGTGTCCTGAAACGACTGGTACACGTACACAAGTAGCAGCTACTTTTAGTTCTGGAGCATGCATAATTTTCTTCGTTTCATTAATCATTTTCATTTCTTCGTATGTAAAGCCATTGTCTGTAAATTTATCAATTTGTGGAATGACATTACGAGCAATTGGGAAATGACGTTTATCGCCACCACTTGGTAAAATATTCGCTTCTACATCCTTACCTGCATCCCAGTTTGCGCTTTGTGTTTTGAGCTCTTCAATTGCTGAAATCCCTGCACCCGAAACTGCTTGGTATGTTGAAACTAATACCTTTGTTAAACCAAATGTTGCACGGATTGGTTCCAGTGCTGCTACCATTTGAATAGTCGAGCAGTTTGGATTAGCAATAATCCCTTTATGTTTTGCAAGATCGCCGCGATTCACTTCAGGTACAACGAGCGGTACCTCTGGATCCATACGGAAGTGGCTCGTATTGTCAATGACTACTGCCCCGCGTTTTGCCGCTTCTGGCGCAAGCACTGCCGATACTGAACCACCCGCAGAGAATAAAGCGACATTGACGCCTTCAAAAGCTTCCGGTGTCGCTTCTTCAATTGTATATGTCTTGCCGTTAAATTCGATTGGTTTTCCTGCAGAACGTGCTGACGCTAAAAATTTAATATGCCCGATTGGAAATTTTCGTTTAATTAATTGTTCCATCATTTTTGATCCTACTGCTCCTGTTGCCCCTACAACTGCAACTGTTAACTGCTTCGTCATCTATCATCTCTCCTTGAATACAAGTTCCATAATGTGTGATATTGTATCATAAAAATACTGAAAATTGTGAGCAATTAATGGATTTATTTGAAATATTGTATCAACAGTGGTTGTAATTGCTTTTTTTGCGTAATTGCTGCATGAACTGTATCGACCATTTGATTAAAATCAGCAATTAATGAATTCGGTTTTCCATGTGGAGAATCTTGACCGAAAGGAATAAAGTAAATGTTTTTCGCATTGAGCAGCTTCATAATATTAATGCCATTCAGGCCAAGCGCATCATTTGTGGAAATGCCTAGTACAACAGGCGAGCCATTGCGCAATGTTGCTTTTGCAGCCATCAGCACAGGGCTATCTGTCGCCGCATTGGCAAATTTACTAATACTATTGCCGGTCATCGGTGCGATAACCATCGCATCCAGTGGATTGGAAGGGCCAAATGGTTCTGCTTCTTTTATAGAAGAAATGACTTTCTCACCTGTCAAAGCCTCTATTTTCGCAATCCATTCTTCCCCTGTACCAAAACGTGTAGCGGCATGTAATACAGAATGGGTAATAATCGGAACTACGGTAGCCCCTGCATCTATAAAGTTTTGAATTTTAGGAATTACATCCTCATACGTACAATGTGAAGCTGTAATACCTAAACCAATTCGTTTACCCGTCAGCAATTTTCTTCCTCCTCTATTGCCTTGCACAAAATTTCTGCCGCATCATGTGCAAAGTATTTCCCAGGTAATGATGGCAATAGTACATACGTCTGTAACTGGTCAGCATCAATATCTAAACAGCCTGGCTCTGAAGCTAAATCATATAGCACCGCTGGCACATGTTCTAGAAATGATTCTGTAATCCACTTAGCTGGAATTGTATTAATGAAAATACTATCATGAATGGACCATTTTCGATCATCTAAATCAGTAGCTTTATAACCATATGCTTTCGCTTCACTCACTTGTACCACTGAACGCGCGACAATATGCACATTAGCACCCATCTTTACGAGTAAAGAGGCGAGCATTTTGGCGATGCGCCCAAAGCCTGCGATTGTAAAGTTTTGTCCGTAAATACATTTCTGCTCGAGTCCGTAAAACGTGGCGATAAATCCCTCCGCCGTCAATCGAGCATTTTGCCAAATAAAGGACTCTTGTTGTAAATAGTTATTCGTTTCATTTTTTTCTAGCAATTGCTTCCAATGCATTGTCAATCGTCCAGTATAAAACTTCACTTGTGATATGCCATACAATTGTTCCACTTCTATTTTTAACGGTAAAATCGGTAGAACAATTTTATTAGGCTGGAACTCTAACACAAGTTTATTTAACTCCTCATTCCAAACAGAAGTTCTTTTATAAAATACTGTACGGGATGGACTTCGTAGCATCGTTGCTAATTCCTTTAATCTTGAATCCTCGCCGATTACCAGCCATTTTTCGTTTTCCAAAAGCTCACCTCACTGTAAAAATTCAGACTGTACTGTCGTTGTTTTGTTAAATAAAATACGATCTTCACCAATTAAGATAATTTCATGCCAAGGAATCATTTCACTAACTTTCACTTTCTTCTTTTGGAATGGTAACTTTTCTTTAATTATTTCAAAGCCATGTATCTTTCCTGTTTGCACATCTAATAGGCATTCTGTGTGTGCCAGTATGCCAAAATGTACACCACCTTCAACTTGAATTAACTCTTTATCCACCATTTCAGATAATAGCATGCCTCATCTCCCTCCTTGAGCCGTTAACCCAATATATGCCGAGTTTTTGCAAATCGTGCCCCCTCCTGCAAGTACTTCAAAGTTGCAACTTTAGGCTGAACTGTCTATAGTCGATGTTTACATATTTTTACATAAAGCCGTTGTTAGCTGCTTGCTCCGCTAAATCCTCTATTTTAAGTAGGAGTCGCCATTGTCTCCGCCACTCGATACATACACTGATAGAGCGTATCTATTATATAGCTATTAGTAGGATGCACATGCGCCATACAGCGGAGAAAGAAGACGGCGAAATATCGCTATTTGGAGCAATCATTGTCGAAGAGTAGCTAATGATAAAAACCGACATAGATGTCGATTTCAAGGAGTTACGTAATTTATTTATGCACTGACTACGACGTAACTCGACAAATTGGCGAATAACGGAAGTCTACTGTAGGATGAAGTAATTAGGGTGAGGGAAAACGGAAGTGCTATATGATGGAAAAGCGGGAAAACGAGAAATGACATTTTCGATGCCGCTAACAGCAAAAAGAGAGGAAGCAATGAATTGTCAATGGATTGATTATTAGAAGGGTAGCAATGAGGGACAAAGAGAAGTGAGCACAGACCTATAAGCATAGAGCAATGCCGGATGATTAAATTGTAAGAGAAAATAAAACAAGCCCCAGCAACACTATAAACGCGCTGGGGCTTGCATGATTCATCATACTGTTAATGTCGATTGACTTTTATTTTTTATCAATGACTACATGTTTTAATGTGTCTGTTGTCACATCAATATCAAAGGCTTTACCAAAGCCAACAACATAGCGGCCTTCTAAAGGTGTTAACTCAAATAATGAAAAATCGAGTGTACGTAACAATTGCATCATTTTTGCATTGTGCACTTCATCAAATAAGGCAAATACGTCCTCATAGCCATCATTTCCTAAATACGTTGGTGTACATTGCCAACGTGCTCGCTCTGTTGCAAATGGGTTGGCTGTCACTGCCTCGTCTGCCACACAGATTAAATCTACAAATTGAGACTGCTCCATGAGTTTAAAATGCTCAGCAATGCGACTAATATAAACGTAAAACTTCCCATTAAGTCGCACAAAAGGTGTCGTACTGCTGAATGGCTTACCGTCTGCATCTACAAAGCTTAGTACACAAGCTTTTTTACCTTGAATAAAGATTTCGTAATCTTGTTTAACTTGCTCCATGTTAAGTTCTTTTTGCATCGTAATTCCTCCTATGCCTTCACAGTACTTTTTAATTGAATTCGTGGAGCGGAGTCCCATGATACATACTGAATTTCCGCTTCCATTCGATAAATTTGCTGAATCATTTGTTCGGTCATCACATCTTCTGGTGTACCCATTTGTGCTCGGTAGCCATCCTTGACAACGACAATTTGATCACTATAACTAGAGGCTTGATTGAGATCATGTAGCACCATGACAACCGTCATTCCCATTTCACGATTGAGCTCTCGTACTAATTCTAATACTTCATGTTGATGGGCTATATCTAAATAAGTCGTAGGCTCATCCAACAGTAAAATTTGTGGTCGTTGTGTTAATGCCATCGCAATCCATGCGCGTTGAGATTCGCCACCTGATAAGGCTGCAATCGGTTGATCGCGATAATGCGATAGTTGTGTTCTCTCTAACGCCCAATCAATGATTTTCTCATCTTCTGCATTTAAGCGTTCAAACCACTTTTTATGCGGATACCGACCGTAAGCGACTAAATTTCGAACGGTAATATCTGCTGGTGCTTGATTGCGTTGACTAAGTATACACATTTTCTGTGCAATTTCTTTAGAAGAAAGTCGACGGATATTTTCGCCATCGAAGGTAATCGTGCCTTCACTATAAGGCTGCATACGTGCAATAGCCTTTAATATAGTGGACTTGCCAGAGCCATTCGGCCCGATGATGGATAATACCTCTCCTTTTTTGACTTCAAATGAAAAATTATGGACAACTTCTTTGTGCTCGTAACGGACAGATAGCTGTTCAATTTTTAACATTTAAAACGCCTTCTTTCGCATTAAATATAAGAAATAGGGTCCACCAATTACTGCCATGATAATCCCTGCTGGAATATCTAGTGGCGCAAAGAATGTCCGTCCACCTGTATCTGCAATTAATAACACAATTGCACCCATCGCCATGCTCATCGGTAGCATGTATTTATAGTCTGAGCCTACAAGCATGCGTGCCATATGCGGAACGATTAAGCCAACAAAACCAATCATGCCAATTGCCGCCACTGAGATAGCTGCTAAAAATACCGCTAAAATAGATAACATAATACGAATACGTGTTACATTTTCACCGAGATTAACTGCAACTTGATCGCCTAAGCGGATAATATTGGCCTTGCGAATAGCAAAGATGGAAATAATCCACCCTACAATGGCGTACGGGTAAATCATCTGTAGCGAGGCATTGCCCTTTGCAGCTAAACTACCGTTTAACCATTGCACAGCAGAAGGAAGGCGGTCGCTATACATAATGGATAAAAAACCAATGATGCCGCCACCTAAAGCATTGACTGCAACACCTGACAAAATAATGGTGATGGGCGAAATACCTGAACGGCGCCACGCTAATGCGTAGACAATTGTCGCAGCAAGTAAACCCCCAACAAAGGCAGCTATCGGGATATAATTTGTGAATTCTGGATTCGCTAACATAATGAGTAGCACAAAGGCAGCAGCACCACTCGTTACACCTGTTAATCCTGGGTCAGCTAATGGATTGCCCATGACTGCCTGCAATAGTGCACCTGAAATCGCAATATTGGCACCAATAATCAATGCTAGTAACACACGGGGCAATCGAATATCCCAAATAATTGTTGTATAAACCCCTTCTTCTGTACGGCCATTAAATATTGTTGTGATGATTTCTGGAATGGTAATATGGACACTTCCAAGTCCAATGGCAACAATTGCTGCTATGAATGTCAGCACAAAGGTAAGTATTACGATTATGCGACTTCTCGTTGTACTAATCATAGTTATACCTCTTTTTTACTTGTAGAAATAATCTGCAATTGTTGTCAGAGCTGTTTCTACATTGGCTATCGATGTTACACCAAATGTACTGTAATCCAGCATATAAATTTTGTCATTTTTATAAGCAGACAATTGTGTCCACGCATTATTTTTTTCAATTTCTTGTTTAAACTTATCTTCATTCGCTCCATGGTCCCCTGATGCTAATACAAAGATCATATCTGGATCAGCTACTACAATATCTTCTAAGTTCATTGGTGAATAGGTTGATTCAGCTTTTAATACGGATTTGGCAATATTGTCAGCGCCTAAACGCTCAACTAAACTACCTAAATACGATTTGTCACTCATAACCATGAAAGAATCAGATGTGCCAATTACTAGCATGACTGATGGAAGCTCTTTTCCTTGCCCTTGTGCTTTTAGTTCGTCTTCCTTTGCTACAATGCTTTGTAGCACTTCATTCATTTTTTGTTCTTTTCCAAAGTATGTACCCAGTACTTTGAAACTTAATTTTAAATCATCATAAGACTCTGTCGGTAAGTAAGCTGTTGCAATATTCATGCCTGTTAACGCTTGATCCAACGAGCTTTGTAGAGATGCAGCACCAAGTATTAAATCCGTTTGCAAACTCGAAATCACTTCTAAATCCGGTGCCATTGGTGAGCCAATTTTCGTAATGGCATCAAAATCTGCTGGTATTGGATTGGTCGATGTTGGAACGCCTACAGGTGTAATGCCTAATAGGTGAAGCATTTCTGTTAATGGCACAGATGTCGTCACAATTTTTTCAGGCACTTCTGCTGGGAAACTTGCTAATGCTTTTTGAAAAGCTTCTTCATCTACACCATCTTCAAATACATCTTCTTTAGCCTCTGCGGCTACTTCTTGTTGTTGTGGCTTTTCTGCTTCTTTTTCTGCTCCTTTTTCTTCTTGCTTTGCACATCCTGCTACTGTACATACGATTACTAATAGACTAACCCAAAACCATTTCTTCAACATGTATTCTATCTCCCTGCTAAATGATAATGATATTCAATGTCATTTATACTAACAGACTTTATTGATAATAGCAACGTCTAATTGATAATATATTTTCCAATTGGAAAATATGCATACCTTTTAGACCATCTGTCCAGCAATTTAGGAACGAAAAAAGCGAAGTATTCAACGATTAAATCGTTAAATACCTCGCTAGAGACTGTCGAAAAAGATAAATTTGTTTAAGTGCCTAAAAAACACTTTGCTCTCACGCGGACGCCCGCTTCTTACGTACCGTACTTTCAGGGGAATTGTGTGAGAATTGTGTGAGTGCCTGGCACTAATTAATGGCACTTATTAAGCTTCGGGGCCGATTATTGAAATCGCTGGCTCCGCTTTTAGTATTTTGGCAATGAGTCGATCAACTGATTCCATCGTGACAGCATCGATGGACGCTAATACTTCATCTACTGAACGATGTCGTCCGTGCACTAATTCACTTGTACCATTACGATTCATTCGTGCACCCGTTCCTTCAAGGCCGAGCACAAAGCTTCCTTTTAGCTGTTCCTTTGCATTATCTAGCTCTTCTTCCGTCACGCCGCCTGCTACGATATCAAGCAATGTGGCATCAATCGTATGTTGCAATTGCGATAACTGCTGGCGACTTGTACTACCGTAAATCGTAAACGCCCCAACATCCGCATAGCATGATTGATAAGAGAAAATAGTATAGGCTAAGCCGCGCTCTTCACGTACTTCTTGAAACAGTCGGGAGCTCATATTGCCACCAATAATATTATTTAATGCAATAAAACTATACATATCTGGATCTTTAACGCCGATTGCTGGATAGGAAAGGGCTAAATGCGCCTGCTCCGTATCACGCGTTTTCATAATTTCACCTGGATAAAACTGTGGATTTGTCAGGACCGGTACGACTGCAAGCGGTGATGCCTCGTAATGACCAAATAATTCTTCGATCGTTTGTAATAGTGCCGAAGAAATATTGCCCGCTACAGAAATCACAATCGATTCAGGTCCATAGTGTTTAGCCATATATTGTCGAATAACATCTGCGGTAAAAGTTTTTAACGTCTCAGCCGTTCCTAAAATGGGGCGGCCTAGTGCATCATGTGGATACATCACTTCCCATAGCTTTTCATGAACATCGTCATCGGGCGCATCTTCACTCATTAATATTTCCTCTAGCACGACTTGACGTTCCTTCTCTAATTCCTCTTCGGCAAATGTCGAATGAAAGAACATATCTGCTAGAATGGTTATAGCAAGCTCCGCATGATGATCCAACACTTTCGCATAGTAACATGTATTTTCTTTTGAAGTAAAAGCATTTAATTCGCCACCAATACGGTCAAACTCCTCCGCTATTTGGCGAGCAGTTCTTGTAGTTGTGCCTTTAAAAAGCATATGCTCGATAAAGTGCGTAATGCCATTCTCCTCTGGTAATTCAAAGCGTGAACCAGCATTGACAAAGATGCCAAGCGCTACTGATCGAACATGATCAATTTGCTCAGACACAATACGCACGCCATTTTGACATGTATGTACTTGTACCAACTAATTTCCTCCTCATATTTTATTTAAAAAAGGCTGCGCATCATACGCAGCCTTTTGTTATTAAATTATTTACCTTGTTCTGCGCGTTCTTTTTCTTCTTGAATAACCACTTTACGAGATAAATTCACACGACCTTGTTTGTCGATTTCAATTACTTTAACTAGTAATTGATCGCCTAGTTTTAGCACATCTTCCACTTGCTTTGTACGTTCCTCTTGAATTTCAGAGATGTGTAATAAGCCATCTTTGCCTGGGAAGATTTCACAGAAGGCACCGAATTTTTCGATACGTTTTACTGTTGATAAGTAGTACTCGCCTACTTTTGCTTCACGTACGATATCTTCAATAATTTGTTTTGCACGTGCGTTCATTTCTTCGTCTGCAGAAGAGATGTAAATTGTACCATCTTGCTCTGTATCAATTTTTACGCCTGTTTCTTCAATAATTTTATTAATTTGTTTACCACCTGGCCCAATAACATCGCGGATTTTATCTGGATTAATGCGCACGATAACAATTTTCGGTGCATAAGCAGATAATTTCTCACGAGGCTGTGCCAATGTAGCTAGCATTGATTCTAAAATATGCATACGACCAATTTTTGCTTGTGTTAATGCTTCTTCTAGAATATTGCGTGATAAACCGTCAATTTTAATATCCATTTGAAGTGCTGTTACACCTTTAGCTGTACCAGCTACTTTAAAGTCCATATCACCAAGGTGATCTTCCATACCTTGAATATCTGTTAAGATTGAGTAATGCTCACCTTTTTTAATAAGTCCCATTGCAATACCAGCAACTGGTGCTTTTAATGGCACACCCGCATCCATCATCGCTAAAGTAGAAGCACAGATTGAAGCTTGAGATGTTGAACCGTTTGATTCAAGTACTTCTGATACACAACGGATTGTATATGGGAATGTAGATTCATCCGGAATTACCGCTTCTAGAGCACGCTCACCTAAAGCTCCGTGACCGATTTCACGACGACCTGGACCACGAATTGGGCCAGTTTCCCCTACTGAGAATTGTGGGAAATTGTAGTGATGCATAAAGCGTTTCGATTCCTCTACACCTAAACCGTCGATAATTTGAACATCACCAAGTGCACCTAATGTACAAATTGATAAGGCTTGCGTTTGTCCACGTGTAAATAATGCTGAACCGTGTGTACGTTGTAATAAACCAGTTTCAGAAGAAAGTGGACGAATTTCGTCTAGTTTACGACCATCCGGACGGATTTTATCTTCTGTAATTTGGCGACGTACTTCGTCTTTCACCATTTTATCTAAAATTGTATGCACTTGCTTCATTGTAGTTTCATCAGCTTCTTGCTCTTCATATGAAGCAACAATACGATCTTTCACCGCTTTGATTGCTTCGTCACGTGCATGCTTTTCAGCAGTTTGAATAGCATCATGCATGTCCGTCTCGCAAGCTGCTTTAATATCAGCTTGAATCGCTTCATCAATTTCAAACAATGTCACAGGTAATTTTTCTTTCCCTACTTCAGCAACGATTTGCTCTTGGAAAGCAATAATTTTTTTAATTTCTTCATGACCAAACATAATAGCTTCTAACATTACTTCTTCAGGTACTTCTAAAGCACCCGCTTCAACCATGTTAATAGCATCCTTGTTTCCAGCGACAGATAAATGAATTGTAGATTTATTAGACTGTTCTACTGTTGGGTTTACAATGAATTCCCCATCAATATAACCAACCTGCACACCAGCAATCGGACCATCGAATGGAATATCTGAAATTGCTAATGCTAAAGATGAACCTACCATTGCTGCCATTTCAGACGTGCAATCAGGATCGTTAGACATTACCATTGAAATAACTTGTACTTCATTACGGAAGCCATCTGGGAACATTGGACGAATTGGACGGTCGATTAAGCGGCTTGCTAAAATCGCTTTTTCAGACGGACGTCCTTCACGTTTAATAAAGCCGCCAGGAATTTTACCCGCTGCATATAAACGTTCTTCGTAGTTTACTGTTAATGGGAAGAAATCAAGTGGTTTTGGTGATTTTGACATTGTTGCTGTTGCGAGTACAGAAGTATCACCATAGCGTACTAATGCTGCTCCATTTGCTTGTTTTGCTAACTGTCCTACTTCAATTACTAGTGGACGGCCAGCCCATTCGTAGGAATAGACTTTCTTTTCGTTCATTCAATGAACCCCTCTCTATTATAAAAACACTTACTCGTCTGTATGTACTAATAGTAAGTGTACCAAAAATGCTTGTTCTATGCTAAATATTTCATGAAATAATCATACATTTAAATTCAGTTATTGCCAATTTATTTAGGATTTATTTCGTAATTTGGTTTTAATGGCGTTTTCGCTCGTTTTTATGCTTATATTTGTTGCTATTTACGTATGAATAACTAGAAAGTTTTAAAAACATAAAGAAAAAGCGGGAATAATCCCGCTTTTCGATTGTCAATTAGCGACGTAAGCCTAAACGATTGATTAGTTCACGGTAACGTTGAACGTCAGTTTCACGAAGATATTTAAGTAAGTGACGACGACGACCTACCATTTTAAGAAGACCACGCTCAGAGTGGAAATCTTTTTTATGTGTACGTAAGTGAGTGTTTAAAGCGTTGATTTCAGCTGTTAAAACTGCAACTTGTACTTCTGGAGAACCAGTGTCACTTTCGTGAGTACGGAACTCAGCGATGATTTCGTTTTTACGTTCTTGTGTAATAGCCATTTGTATTGACCTCCTAAATAATTGTTTATCCCCATTAGCACAGTAAACGTCGGAGTCTTCGGTAGACCGAGCTAAGGTTAAGCACTTTATGCACTTATGAATGTTACCATAAAACAAAAGGGCAAGCAAGTAATAACGTAGCCTTGCCTCTTACGCGCTACTAGTGACCAGTGTAATGACATAGAACTGGTCTAACAAGTATAAGCCTCGTTATTTATTCAATTTCAGTAAAAAAGTGAATAGCCTCTTGCTTATCTTTTTCTATTTGTGTTTTTAACGCTTCGATGCCATCAAATTTGCGCTCACTTCGAATACGTTTATACCAAGCAACATGCACTTCTTCTCCGTAGATGTTTTTGTCGAAGTTTAAAATATGTACTTCGATAGACAGTTGCTTGTCGTTCGGATCTTTAAATGTTGGTTTATAGCCAACATTACAAACCCCATCGTACCAATTATTTTGCACAAGCAAACGCACAGCATACACACCACTTGCTGGAATGTATGTGCCCTCTAAAGCTTGAACATTGGCAGTAGGAAAACCGATTGTACGCCCACGTTTATCGCCATGCACGACCATACCTTTAATTTCAAAAGGACGCCCTAGAAGCATTCTTGCCGCTTCCATATCCCCCTCTTGTAATAACTTCCGAATACGTGTAGAGCTAATTTTTTCAAGCTCATCCGTTTTCTTTTCAACAACAGTTACACCATAATCTCCGTTGCTCAATGAGCGCATATCTTCCATCGTGCCTTTGCCGAATGCTCCGAATGAAAAATCAAAGCCTGCTGTAACATGTTGAATATTTAGACCGCGAATAAAAGTATCAATAAAAGCAGCTGGTGATAGCTTCGCAAAATCCGATGTGAAATGGACAACAAATACAGTATCAACACCTTGTTCTTCAAACAGCTGCAATTTCTGCTGTAGTAACGTAATATAAAATACTTTTTCATTGCGTCCGCCTAGCACTAAAGATGGATGCGGATCAAATGTCATAACGGCAGTTGGGATTTGTCGTTTGTCCCCCTCTTGCTTGGCCGCTTCAATAACCGCCTGATGTCCAATATGTACACCATCAAAAAAGCCAATAGCCAATGAGTATGGCTGCATGCTTTCTCGTTGCTGTAATTGGTGTGGGTATTTTAAATGAATGACCTGCATACAAAAAATCCTCCTACTCTATCGTCGGAAACATTTTATGTGGCTTCATAAAGCCTTCCTTTGTCGGATGAGCTTGATAAACCGCAAATGCTTTCCCTTTAATTCCAAACACAATTTTATCATGCACCTTTAATAATGCATCTGCTGGCAGCACTTGTCCATTGAAAATTTCTTTTTCCATCGCGGAAGTTATTTCAATATATGGATAGTCTGATAATGCATATTCTACTGGCAGAATACATGTATTGATTTGTTCACTTTCCATTAATTCCGCAACTTGTGCAAGTGTAAAGCAATTGTCTTGCGTAAATGTACCTGACGCTGTTCTGACAAGCTCATGCATATGGGCAGGGTAGCCAAGTGCCTCACCAATTTGAACAGCTAATGTACGAATGTACGTGCCTTTGCTACAAGCAATTCTTACAGGAAAGGTAATCTCTTGCCCTTCGTATATTGCCACATCGTCCAGTAACTCTAATGCATGAATTGTAACCTGTCTTGTTGGTCTTTCAACTGTCTCGCCTTTACGTGCATATTCATATAAACGTTTGCCATTGACTTTTACTGCTGAAAACATCGGTGGCGTTTGTTGAATAACACCTGTTAATGAAGCTAATACCTCGAGTAGCTGTTCGCGCGTAAACGACTTATTTGTGTGATCTGCTTCAACTGTTTCTCCTTCAGCATCTTCAGTCGTCGTTGTTCGTCCAATTGAAATGACTGCCTCATAAGTCTTCCCTGCATCTGTTAAATATTCTGCTATGCGGGTTGCCTGTCCGATACAAATCGGCAGAACGCCTTCTACTCCTGGATCTAATGTGCCTGTATGGCCAACTTTTTTCGTCCGTAATATTTTTCGTAATTTAAAAACGCAATCATGACTCGTCATGCCACGCTCTTTCCAAAGCGGTAAAATACCGTTCATATAAATCCCCCTTTAGCAAAAATCCATAAAAAAAGTCTGCCTGCATGAAGATGCATGTGGCAGACTTTTACTGTTGTGCTTATTCTTTGTGTAAACCACGTAGCAATGAATCAATGCGATTGCCATATTCAATCGATGAATCGAATTCAAAGATTAATTCTGGTGTTCGACGTAATCGGATACGAGAGCCGATTTCTGAACGGATAAAGCCAGCAGCTTTTACTAAAGCTTTTAACGTTTCTTCACGTTCACGTTCATTGCCTAAAGATGTAATATAAATTGTCGCTTGTTGTAAATCACCTGTTACATCTACACCAGTAACAGTAACGAATCCGACACGCGGATCTTTAATTTTACGGCCAATAATATCACCAAGCTCTTTTTTCATTTGCTCAGCAACACGGTTTGAGCGTAGAGACATAATTAGTCACCTCTATTTCAATGTTCAAATAGTTGCGCTAACAGCGAATGATGATGGAATTTTTCCAACAGTCATTGTCATTAGCGCAACTATCCATTTCTACTTATAAATAGTCTCGCCACACATTAAGCTGTTCCCAGGACGGATTTGACTGTAAATAATGTAGGGCGTGATTGATTTCACGCTCTGCTGCTTCTTTCGAAGAAGAAACAGCCACAAGCGCTATTTTCGTACGTTGCCAAACATTTTGATGGTCAATTTCGGCAATGGATACATTAAATTTCTGTTTAGTGCGAGTAATCATACGCTGTAAAACAGCGCGTTTTTCCTTTAACGAATGGGCAGTTTGAATGATAAACTCTACCTCAACGTATACAATCATTATGCACGTTTAACTTCTTCCATAATGTAGGCTTCAATGATATCGCCTTCTTTAATGTCATTGAAGTTCGTAATGGTAATACCACATTCGTATCCTCTTGCAACTTCTTTTACTTCATCTTTGAAACGTTTTAATGTATCTAATTCGCCTTCGAAGATGACAACGTTATCACGGATAACACGTACGCCTGAATCGCGTGTTACTTTACCTTCTGTAACGTAAGAACCAGCAATTGTACCAACTTTTGATACTTTAATTGTTTGACGAACTTCCGCTTGACCGATAATTTTTTCTTCAAATTCTGGGTCTAGCATACCTTTCATCGCTTGCTCGATCTCTTCAATTACTTTATAAATAACGCGGTGTAGACGAATATCTACGCCTTCTTCTTCTGCTGCACGTTTGGCATTTGTATCTGGGCGTACGTTGAACCCGATGACAATTGCATTAGATGCTGCTGCTAGAGAAATATCTGATTCCGTGATAGCACCAGCGCCTGTGTGAATAATTTTCACATTTACGCCTTCTACATCAATTTTCATTAATGAAGCAGCCATCGCTTCTACAGTACCTTGCACGTCAGCTTTTACGATTAAGTTTAACTCTTTCATTTCGCCTTGACTCATTTGTTCAAACAAGTTATCAAGCGTTACACGTTGTTTTTCAGAACGTTGTGCTTGAATAGCTGTCATTGCACGAGTTTCCCCTACTTGACGAGCTGTTTTTTCGTCTTCGAATACGACGAAGCGGTCACCAGCTTGTGGCACATCGTTTAATCCTGTAATTTCTACAGGTGTTGATGGACCTGCTTCTTTCACACGACGACCTTTATCGTTAACCATCGCACGTACGCGGCCATATGCATGACCAACTACGATTGGATCGCCAACTTTTAGTGTACCGTCTTGTACTAACAGTGTTGCAACAGAGCCACGACCTTTATCAAGTTGTGCTTCGATTACAGTACCAAGTGCTAAACGATCTGGATTTGCTTTTAACTCTCCCACTTCAGCAACAAGTAAGACCATTTCTAACAATGTATCAATACCTTCACCTTTTAATGCTGAAATAGGTACGAAAATTGTCTCGCCACCCCAAGCTTCAGGTACAAGACCATGTTCCGTTAATTCTTGCATCACACGATCAGGATTTGCTGAAGGTTTATCCATTTTGTTGACTGCCACAATAATAGGTACTTCTGCAGCTTTCGCATGGTTAATTGCTTCAACAGTTTGAGGCATTACACCATCATCTGCTGCTACAACTAAAATTGTTAAGTCCGTTACTTTCGCACCGCGCGCACGCATTGTTGTGAATGCAGCGTGTCCTGGTGTATCAAGGAACGTAATCTTTTTGTCGCCTTCTGTTACTTGGTATGCACCGATATGTTGTGTAATACCACCAGCTTCTCCAGCCGTTACTTTCGTATGACGAATTGAGTCAAGTAACGTCGTTTTACCATGGTCAACGTGACCCATAATTGTTACTACAGGAGGACGTTCTGATAGTTCAGCTTCATTTACTTCCTCTGTTTGTTCGAAGTGTGTTTCTAAATCCGTAATATCTACACGAATCTCTTCTTCAACTTCTACACCGTAGTCTGCGCAAATTAACTCGATTGCATCCTTATCTAATTCTTGGTTAATTGTTGCCATTACACCAAGCATAAATAATTTTTTAATGATTTCAGATGGCTCACGATATAATTTTTTTGCTAATTCAGCTACTGATAATGATTCAACAAAAGTAATTTTTTCTGGTAATTCTTTTTGTTTCATTGGAATTGATGGTTGATGCGTTTTTGGATGACGGCGTTTACCGCCATGAATTCCTGGTTTTGGACGTTGGTTGTATCCGCCGCCTCTACGATTATTATTATTGTTGTTGTTATTATTATTTTGTGTCATATTTCTATTTTGATTACCTTTTGTATTCTTAGATTTTTCGTTAGACGAATTTGGGTTTTGTTGCGTTTGTTGACTGTAATTATTTGCTTTCGGCTTCGACGTAGCAGACTGCTGCTTTTGTCCATCTTGCTTTTTCACCGATTGCTGTGGTCTCTGTTGGCCATTCGCTTGTGATCGTTGCGTTACATTTTGAGTAGGCTGTTTAGCGTCTCTTTTATCTGTTGGTGTTTTAAATGATTGGTCTAACTTTGTCACAGTATCTTTTTCTAACATAGACATATGGTTCGTTACACTTACATTTAATTTACTTAGCGCTTCAATAACCTCTTTACTCGATTTATTCACTTGTTTGGCATATTCATGAACTCTGATTTTGGTCATCTGCTCACCCCCGATTATTTTTCGTTGAGTAGACTAGACAATTTACTTGCAAAACCTTTATCGGTAATAGCTAAAGCCACTCGGGCCTCCTTACCTGTAGCATGTCCTAGATCATAACGATCGCCAACTACATGATACTCAACGTTGTAAAAAGTGCATTTATCTTGAATTTTTTTATTAGAGTTTTTAGAAGCATCGTTTGCAAGTAATACAAGCTTAGCATTACCATTGCGCACTTCCTTTACTACTAACTCTTCACCTGAAATAACTTTTCGGGCTCTCGCCGCTATACCAAGCAAATTGAACACTGCTTGATTTTTCATAAAATGGCCTCCCGACGAATGAGCAATAATAGCTCTTCGTAAATCTCTTCAGGAATTTTTGCTTCAAGTTGGTGCCCTAATACATTTTTCTTACGCGCGATGTCAACCGCCTTTTCAGACTTTGAAACATAGGCGCCACGCCCAGGTTTTTTCCCTGATACATCAACGCTTACCTCGCCCTCTTTCGAGCGAACAACACGAATCATTGCTTTTTTTGGTAGCATTTCTCCAGTAGCTACGCATTTTCGAAGTGGTACTTTTTTATTAATCGCCATAAGAATCACCTTTCCTCTCTGAAGCTTCGTAAGAGGTGGACTAGCCATAACTAACACGCAAAGGTGGCGTTTTAAAATTTGACCATTGCGGAGTACAATGACGCCTCTCAAAATTTATAACCTTCGCCACAGTTTCTGGCTTTATTCAGTCGGCCTAGGGCGCCCACTGAATAAAGCCAGGTGACAAGTCACACGGGCTTTCTTACTTATTCTTCGTCGTCTTGATATAAGTCAACTGCAGCTTCTTCGTAATCACTATCTTCTGCAGGTATGAAAGTGCTTGTTGCAGATGGATAAATACCTAATTCACGTGCATCTGTTTCACTTTTAATATCAATTTTCCAGCCAGTTAATTTAGCAGCTAAACGTGCATTTTGACCACGTTTACCGATTGCTAAAGATAATTGGTAATCTGGCACTACAACAGTTGTTGATTTTTCTTCTTCATTTACTTGCACATCTAAAACTTTTGAAGGACTAAGTGCATTTGCAACAAATACAACAGGGTCTTCTGACCACTCAACGATATCGATTTTCTCACCGTTTAATTCATTGACAATTGTTTGTACACGAGCACCTTTTGCGCCTACACATGAGCCTACTGGATCAATTTCTTCGTTATGTGCATGCACAGAAATTTTAGAACGATCACCTGCTTCACGAGCAATTGATTTGATTTCGACAATGCCTTCATAAATTTCAGGCACTTCCATTTCAAATAATCGACGTAATAAGCCTGGATGCGTGCGTGACACGATGACCTGTGGGCCACGAGTCGTACGTTCAACCTTAGTAATATACACTTTAATACGGTCGTGTGGGTGATACGTTTCACCTTGGATTTGTTCGTTTTGTGGTAATGCAGCTTCTACTTTCCCAAGCCCTACGTAAATATTACGTGCATCTAAACGCTCTACAACACCCGTTACAATATCATCTTCTCGATCTACATATTGCTCATAAATTAATCCACGTTCAGCTTCACGTACACGTTGTGTAACGACTTGCTTCGCTGTTTGTGCAGCAATACGACCGAAGTTTCGAGGCGTTACCTCTTGTTCAACTATATCTTCTAATTGATAAGCAGGGTTGATTGCCTTAGCATCTTCTAGTGCAATTTGTAAACGATCATCTTCAACTTCTTCTACAACATCTTTACGTGAAAACACACGAATTGAGCCTTTGTCTAAGTTTAAGTCTACACGAACATTTTGAGCTTGGTTAAAGTTGCGCTTGTAAGCTGTCACTAAGGCAGCCTCTATCGCTTCGATTAACACATCTCTTGAAATTCCTTTTTGTTCTTCCAGCGCCGTTAGCGCATCTAACAAATCACTACTCATTTTATTTTCACTCCTAAATATGCATTATGCTGAAAAATCGATGGCAAGGCGTGCCAAAGCGATTTTTTCTTGTTCAATTGTTACTGTCATTTTGCGGGTTTTAACGGGTACTTCCATCACTAATGTATGTTCATCGTATGACGTTAAGTAGCCTTGGAATTCCTTCATGTCCTTGATAGGCTCGTAGGTTTTTACATAGATAAATTTGCCAACGGCTTTTTGAAAATCAGTATCTTTTTTTAATGGACGTTCTGCACCTGGTGAAGACACTTCTAAATAATAATTTTGTGTAATAGGATCTTTTTCATCCAACAGTAAACAAAGTCGTTCACTAACTTGAGCACATTGGCCAATGTCAATTCCACCCTCAGGTGTATCTACATAAACACGTAAAAACCAGTTACGTCCTTCTTTCACAAACTCGACATCCACCAACTCAAGATTTAACTCTTCAACAATCGGTGTAGCGAGTTCTTCAATTAAAGATGGTACTTTGCTCATTGTTTCCTCCTGCGTTTTTCAATTTCAGGCGTAATAAAACAGAAATTCCACCAGTAATGTTGGTGAAATTTGACGGTCTTACCTGCTGTTAGTCTAAAAAATTTGTTTTGCTTCGGTATAACAACAGAAAAGAGCGGGAATGCCCCACTCTTTTGCTGGAAAACTATCAACAAATTATTACCATAAGAATAGCACATTTCACGTCACAATGCAAACTTCCTTAATTTAGATAATTCGCTCTTACTAGAAAAGTGATAACTGATTGGCATCTGGCATGCCTTCCAAACACCCTAATTGATCCATGTACTCAATTAATGTTTTGGACACACGTCCACGTTGTTGTAAATCTTCTTTCGATAAAAACTCACCATTTTCACGTGCAGCTACAATTGTTTTCGCAACGTTCGTTCCGAGTCCTGGAATCGCATCAAACGGTGGAATTAAAGAATTGCCATCAATAATAAACTCACTCGCTTGCGAACGATACAAGTCAACTTTTTGGAAGCTCATACCACGTTCACACATTTCCAGCGCAAGTTCCATTACTGTTAACAAGTTTTTCTCTTTTGTTGACGCATCTAAGCCCTTAATATTAATCTCATCAATTTTCGCTCGAATCATTTGTGAACCTTGCGTCATCGAAATCAAATCAAAGTCGTCCGCTCTGACAGTGAAATAAGCAGCGTAATACAAGATTGGGAAATGCACTTTAAACCATGCAATACGAACAGCCATTAATACATAAGCAGCCGCATGGGCTTTAGGGAACATGTATTTAATTTTTTTACATGATTCGATATACCATCCAGGTACTTTATTTGCAAGCATCTCTGCTTCAAATTCTTCCGATAAGCCTTTCCCTTTACGTACAGATTCCATTATTTTAAAGGCTAAAGATGGTTCTAGTCCTTGGTATATTAAATACACCATAATGTCGTCACGACAGCCAATTACTTCTTTTAATACGCAAGTTCCATTGTGAATAAGTTCTTGCGCGTTTCCGAGCCATACGTCCGTTCCGTGAGAAAGTCCCGAAATTTGAACAAGCTCTGAGAATGTAGATGGTTTAGTATCTTCAAGCATTTGACGAACAAATCGTGTACCGAATTCGGGAATACCCAATGTCCCTGTTTTACAACCTATTTGCTTTTCTGTTACACCGAGCGATTCGGGCGAACTAAAAATTTTCATGACAACCGGATCATCTGTTGGAATTGTTTTTGGATCAATTCCAGATAAATCTTGTAACATACGAATGACGGTCGGATCATCGTGTCCTAGAATATCGAGCTTTAAAATATTGTCGTGAATCGAGTGGAAATCAAAGTGCGTTGTTTTCCACTCGGAGTCTTGTGCATCCGCAGGGAACTGCACGGGCGAGAAATCGTAAATATCCATATAATCCGGTACAACGATAATCCCACCTGGGTGTTGTCCTGTCGTTCGTTTAACACCTGTACATCCTTGTACTAAACGGTCTACTTCAGCACCACGGAAATGAAGATTATTGTCGCTCGCATAACCTTTGACGTAGCCATAGGCTGTTTTCTCCGCGACAGTACCAATTGTTCCAGCACGGAAAACATAATCTTCACCAAACAGTACTTTTGTATAGTTGTGGGCTTGTGGTTGGTATTCACCTGAGAAATTCAAATCAATATCCGGTACCTTATCTCCTTTAAATCCAAGGAATGTTTCAAACGGAATATCTTGTCCATCTTTTTTATATGGCGTGCCACACTCGCTACAGTCTTTGTTTGGTAAGTCATAGCCGGAGCTAACCGAACCGTCATCGAAAAACTCCGAATGCTTACAATTTGGACAAATATAATGCGGCGGTAATGGGTTTACTTCCGTAATCTCCATAAATGTTGCCACTAATGATGAACCTACTGACCCACGAGAACCTACTAAGTAACCATCCGCCAGTGATTTTTTTACGAGCTTTGCGGAAATCAAGTAAATAACGCCGAAACCATGACCTAAAATCGACTTTAACTCTTTTTCGATACGTGCTTTCACAATTTCAGGTAATTCTTCACCGTAAATACGATGAGCCATTTCATACGTTAAATTCGTTACTTCATCATCAGAGCCTTCAATTTTTGGTGTATATAAATCGTCTTTAATCGGCTTGACATCATCAATCATATCGGCGACTTTTTGCGTATTTGTGACAACGATTTCTTTTGCAAGATCTGGACCTAAAAAATCAAATTCCTTCAACATTTCGTCCGTCGTTCTAAAATGAACTTCGGGTAACTTCGATTTATTTAAAATATTGGCGCCACCTTGGGAACCAATTAGTATTTGTCTAAACATCGCATCGTTAGGATCTAGATAATGAACATTACCAGTCGCAACGACAGGCTTATCCATCTTTTTGCCGAGCTTGACTAGCTTGCGAATAATATCTTCAATTGTCCATTCATCTCGGACGACATTGCGCTCAATTAAAGGTGCATAGACTGCTTTCGGTTGCACTTCAATATAATCGTAAAATCGTGCAACTTTCTCCGCTTCTTCGGGGGATTTATTCATCATCGTCTCAAACACTTCACCGTTACTGCAACCTGAGCCGACTAAAAGCCCCTCTCTATACCGTTCCAATGTGGAGCGTGTTACGCGAGGTACGCGGTAAAAAGTTTGGGTATGCGAATGGGATACAATTTTAAATAAATTTTTCAATCCATCATTATTGACTGCTAAAATCGTACAATGCATCGGTCGTGCTTTTTTATAAGCATCGCCCCCACCAACATGCTTATTGAAATCATCATGATATTTAATACCCATTTCATCCGCTTCTTTCAACAGATGTAACAATAAGTAGCCGGTTGCTTCTGTATCATAAATGGCACGGTGATGCTGTGTTAATTCAATGCCGAATTTCTTACACAGTGTATTGAGTCGATGATTTTTCATCGTTGGATGGAGCAGCCGGGCAAGCTCTAATGTATCGATAACAGGATGTACAGTTTCTTCAAGTCCATATTTTTTATAGCCGGTATATAAGAAGCCCATATCGAAAGAGGCATTATGTGCTACGACGATCGCGTCCCCTATAAAGGCATGGAACTCATGGATAACTTGTTCCACTTCCGGCGCATTGCGCACCATATCATCGGTAATACCGGTCAGTTCGATTGTTGTAGCGGATAATGCATGATGTGGATTGGCAAAGCTTTCGTATTTGTCGATAACATGCCCACCTTTAATTTTTACTGCTGCGAGCTCAATAATCGTATCGTAAGCAGTAGAAAGGCCTGTCGTTTCGACGTCGAAGACTACATAAGTTGCTTCGTCTAATGCACGATGTTCAGAAGCATAAGCAATCGGTACACCATCATCTACTAAATTTGCTTCTAAACCGTAAATGACTTTTATGCCATGTTTTTTCCCCGCACTATAAGCCTCTGGGAATGACTGCACTACCGCATGGTCGGTTATAGCAATGGCTGGATGGCCCCATTTGGCGGCCTGTGCCACTAGTCGATCAACTGGCGTAACGGCATCCATTTGACTCATTGGCGTGTGCAAATGTAGCTCTACACGTTTTTCACCCTCAGGTGCTTTATCTTGTCGTGTTTCTTTTTTAATTTCGTTAATGTCATTGGCCATGACAATTAAATCACGAATAAAGGTATCCGTTTGAACAGAGCCGCGCACTTTTACCCACATACCTTTTTTCAAATGTTGCATCAGTTCTGCATCATCATTATCTCGCGAGAACATTTTAACGACGATGGAATCTGTATAGTCGGTAATTTTAATTTGCAGCAGCGAACGTCCACTTTTTAACTCTCTAATTTCGGTATCAAAAACAAAGCCTTCAATAATAACGCGACGTTCTTCTTCCACTATGCGCTTAATTTCCATAATTTCATCGTCTTTAATATGCATACCAAGTTGGAATGGACGGTCACCAAGCCCTGCCAATGCTGGATTGTCCTTTTTCTCTTGCTCGCGTTTTTGGAAGTCTTGCATCGCTTGCTGAGCCATCGCCGCTTCTTCTAAACGTTTTTGTTCAACAAAGGCTTCCTGCGCCTCACGCATTTCATCTGATTGCTCTTGCAGCATAAAATCAAAAGCAATCGGTGGAAAACCAAATTGACTGTAGCTAACTGCTAACTTTTCAGCATATTTTGTTTTCAGCATCATTTGTTCCATTTCCTGCATACAGGATAATGTAATTTTTTGCCCATTCCACATCGGGACTTGCGACACGAGGCAGTTTTTTAATGGTGGTGACATATCGTCAATTTGCTCAATGATGGTTAACCAATACGTTTGGATAAGTTCTTCCGTCACATTTTTTTCAACTGTTTCAAACGTTGTTTCGATTTGTGCAATCGCAGCAAATTTTTCAGCTAGATGTGTTCGAAATAGTTGATATAACGGAAATGGCAGGATGCCACGTAATTTAATATTAAAATGCCAGAGTCTATCTTTTTTATGCACTGTTAAACGGGATAATTCACCATCTTCAAAAAAAGACATATATACATCATCTGTTAACTCTAGTTGCTGCAAGAGCATTTGAAATCTTTGTCTTGCTTCTTGTTGCTGTTCCAATCAATGACACCTACTTTCACTTTAATGAGAAACAGTCTAAAAAGCCTTTTATTCTTTTATGATTTGAATATGATGCAAAAAAATTCGCTCCCTTTCCACGGGTAAATCCGCAAACCTCACATTGCTTTTTGTGAGGTTTGCTTAACTTCCCGTAGGAGTGTCGCGAATTCGTTTACTTGTTGCTAATTGAACTTTGGACTAAAGTCGCCCAAAAGGATATTAATTTTTACGGAAAAATTCATTTAAGCGATCAATGACCTCTTCTTTTTTCCATTCAAATGTTTCGCCAGTTTGACGGAATTTGACTTCGACAACACCTTCTGTTGCCTTTTTCCCAACTGTTACACGAACAGGTAAACCAATTAAATCTGCATCTGCAAATTTAACGCCTGCACGTTCAGCACGATCATCTATAAGTACATCATAACGATATGATTTTAATAAACCATATAATTCATTGGCTAACGTAACTTGTGCTTCGTCTTTCGTATTGACAGGCACGACATGAATATCATATGGTGCTAATTGTGTCGGCCAAGTAAAGCCATTATCATCTTGGAAATGTTCAGCGACAGCCGCTAAAATACGTGACACACCAATACCATAGCATCCCATAATAAATGGCTGTGCTTTGCCTTGCTCATCTAAAAATGTACCATTCATTTTTTCAGAATAGGTTGTGCCTAATTTGAAAATATGGCCCACTTCAATACCTTCAGCAAATTTAATGATACCTTGTCCATCTGGTGATGGATCTCCTTCTTGGATAAAGCGAATATCTAAGTATTCATTTACGGCGAAATCACGCTCTGGGTTAACATTTACTAAATGGAAGCCGTCTTCATTTGCACCAGCTACACCATTGCGAATAGATTTAATAGCATGGTCTGCTACCACTTTTACGTCTACTGGTAATTTTACAGGACCGATTGAGCCCACTCCACAGCCTAATAACTGACGAATAGCTGCCTCATCTGCAAGTTCTACAGAACCAGCATCTAGCGCATTTTTCAATTTAATATCATTAATTTCGTGATCACCACGTGCAAGTACAACAACTAATTCCTCATCTACATTAAAGACTAATGACTTAATTACATTAGATGCTGGCACTTGTAAAAATGCCGAAACTTCTTCAATTGTTTTTTGATCTGGCGTTGCGACTTTTTCAAGATCTTGTAATGCTTCGTTAGATGGTTGATACTCTACAGTTACTTCTGCCATCTCAATGTTTGCCGCATAATCTGATGTATCAGAGTATGCAATTGTATCTTCTCCAATTTCAGATAGCACCATAAATTCATGTGTACCTTTCCCACCGATTGAACCAGCATCCGCAATAACTGCGCGATAGTTTAAGCCTAAACGTGAGAAAATATTAGAGTATGCACGGTACATATCATCATACGTTTCATCTAAGCTTTCGCGAGAAGCATGGAAAGAATAAGCATCCTTCATAATAAACTCTCTTCCTCGCAATAAACCGAAACGAGGGCGTTTTTCATCACGGAATTTTGTTTGAATTTGATAGAGTGTTAAAGGTAATTTTTTATATGATTTAATTTCATCGCGTACTAAAGTAGTAATGACTTCTTCATGTGTTGGTCCTAAAGCAAAATCGCGGTTATGGCGATCTTGTAATCGCATCAATTCGGGACCGTATTTTTCCCAACGGCCTGATTCTTGCCATAGCTCAGCAGATTGCAATGCAGGCATTAATAATTCGATTGAGTTGATGGCTTCCATCTCTTCACGAATAATATTTTCAATTTTTGTTAACACACGTTTTGCAAGCGGTAAATACGAATATACCCCACTTGTATTTTGACGAATAAACCCTGCACGTAATAATTGCTTATGTGATTTTACATCTGCATCCGCAGGTACTTCACGTAGCGTTGGGATAAATGTTTTACTTTGCTTCATTCAGTGTTCCACCTTTTTTAATAAATAAATTCATACTCTAATTAGCATAAACAAATTTAGCTTTGAACGCAATGTTTCAAAACAATTGCGCTCAAAGCTATTTGACAATGTCATTGCACTTTGGCATAACCTGTTAAAGCGTTCTATACGCTATTAGACATCGGCCATACGAAAGTTAACTGTCGTAAAACTTGTTAGAAGAAGAATCGTTGTATATCGTTCCACGTCACAACGACCATTAAAATCATTAGCAGTACAATACCTACGAAATGAACCATACCTTCTTTTTGACGATCAATTGGTTTCCCTCTTACAGCTTCAAAACCAAAGAACAGTAAGCGTCCTCCATCTAATGCAGGCAGTGGTAATAGGTTCATAATACCAAGGTTAATGCTAAGCATCGCGGCAAAATTCATTAATGCGAAAATTCCCCATGTCGCAACTTCCTCAGTCGTTTTATAAATACCTACAGGTCCTGATAGGGCATCAATCGTAAATTGACCTGTAATTAGCATGCCTAATAGTTCAAAGATTTTAGCCGTCATATTATACGTTTCCTGAGCTCCATAGACGACAGCCTTTAAAGGATTAAAAACACGAGGACTTTCATACTTCACACCGATTTGGCCGTATGTCTTGCCGTCCTGCTTAACTGCCTTCACGGTCATGTTGAGGCTTTCGATTTGTCCCCCACGCTCAACTGTGACATTCACAGTTTGGTTTGGACGTTTCTGCACAATAGCGGCTAGATCTTGCCATTTTTCAACTGCTTGTCCATCGATTGAAGTGACCTTATCTCCCGCAAGCATACCTGCCTGTGCGGCTGGATCATTTGCTACGACTTCCGTAATAATCGGCTCGTACGTTGGTACACCGTTTAATATACCAATTAGCATATAAATGAAAAATGCTAATATAAAGTTAAATAATGGACCAGCAAAAATGGTCATTGCACGTTGGCCGACTGTTTTGGCATTAAATTGACGATCATATGGTGCTATGACCGTTTCTTTCCCATTTTCTACAACAACACAATCTCGTGCAACTTGATAACGTACTAATTTTTCCTCGTCATCATAGCCTTCAATAAATAACTCTCGTTCTAAATCAGCGCGTTCTACTTCTAAAAATAATAAATCTGGCAATTGTCTATTATTTTGATTGAAAATAATTTTTTTTACGATATTATCGTCATTGACAATAATGCCTACACGGTAACCTGGCTGTAATTCAATGCCATCCATATCCTCTCCTGCCATACGGACATAACCACCGATTGGCAATAAACGGATTGTATAAATTGTTTCACCATGCATTTTCCCGTAAATTTTCGGGCCCATACCGATTGCGAATTCACGTACCATAATTCCTGCACGTTTTGCAAATAGGAAGTGACCAAGTTCATGGAAGAACACGAGCAAGCCAAATATTAATATAAATGCAATGGCTGTTTGCATAATACCCCACCTCTTTAAAAGCGAATAGTTAACGATAGCTTTCTGTCGTTATTTTACCATGTCTAACACGATTTTTCTTGTTTCTCTGTCTACATGTAAAATGGTTTGCAAATCTGGCACGAACACATTATTGTGTGCCTGCATGACACGCTCAATTGTTTCATCAATCTCAAGGAATGTTATTTTGCCTTGTAAAAACGCGGCAACGGCTGCTTCATTTGCGGCATTCATGGCAGTTAAAATCGTACCACCTGTTCGCCCTGCCTCATAAGCTAAGCGCAAGGCTGGATAACGTTCTAAATCCATTTCTTTAAAATGGAGCTGACCAATTTGTGCTAAATTAAGTCGTTGCCCATTATGTAGTGGCATACGATCTGGATAGCTTAAAGCGTATTGGATCGGCACACGCATGTCCGGCGTACCAAGCTGCGCTAGAACGCTAGTATCATGATACTCAACTAGAGAGTGAATAATACTTTCTCTGTGTAAAAGTACATCAATTTTATCATAAGGCATATCAAACAAAACATGTGCTTCTATCACTTCAAGCCCTTTATTCATCATAGTTGCTGAGTCAATCGTAATTTTTGCCCCCATCGACCAGTTCGGATGATTGAGTGCATCTGCAACCGTAACATGTTTTAACTCTTCACGTGTTTTGTCGCGGAAACTACCACCTGAAGCTGTAATAATTAAACGTTCAATATTTTTCGGATTTTCACCATTCATCGATTGGAATATAGCAGAATGCTCACTATCTACCGGTAATATTGGCACATTATATTTTTTCGCTTCCGCCATCACTAAATGCCCTGCTGTAACAAGTGTTTCTTTATTTGCAATAGCAATCGTTTTACCCATGCGAATGGCAGCTAATGTAGATTCAAGACCAACGCTACCGAGCACTGCATTAACTAGTACCGTCGAATCAGGATGGGTCGCAACCTCTACAAGTCCTTTGGCACCGAATGTAAAGTGTACTTGCGGATAGTCTTTTGCGAGCATACGTGCATCTTCCTCAAGCTGAACAGATACGAGTTCTGGCTTTAAGGTTTCGATTATATCACGTGTTTTTTCTATGTTTTTTCCTGAAGAAAACGCTACAAGATGAAATGCTTCACGTTGTTCTTTTAAAATATCATAGGTTTGCCAACCGATAGAACCAGTTGCACCCAATAAACTAATTTTTTTCACGACAAAACGTCCCCTTTTTCTATCTTAGCGAATCATGTTACATTCGCATCATTATGCTACTGACGCCTAAGTTTCAACGGGAAAGCAGCAAACTGTTTCTTCGCTGCTTTTCCCGCTGAAGTTGCGTCTTCCGCTCCATTAACTGTTCGTTATTTCTAAACATAACGCAATCACATAAAGAAATACTACACAGTAGTTTCAACCATTTAGCTACCGAAAAGATGTAAAAAATGGAGTAATGGCACGACGAATAATAAACTATCAAAGCGGTCTAAAATCCCACCATGCCCTGGCAAAATATTGCCCGAATCTTTTACATCAAAATGACGCTTGATGGCTGACTCCACTAAATCGCCCATCTGTCCAATGATGGAAGCAAAAATTGTGATAAAAATTAGAGACACATAACCGTTCGCAAATGGATAGATCGCTTGCATAGCGATCGCAAAAATAACCGCAATAACAATCCCACCAATAAAGCCTTCAATAGTTTTCTTCGGTGAAATTTCAGGCCACAGCTTATTTTTCCCTAATTTTCTACCCACAAAATAGGCACCTGAATCTGTCGTCCACACAACAAGTAAGCAATAGACAACAAACTCAAGACCGTAGCTTCTTGTTTCAATTAAATAATGGAAACCTAATCCTACATAAAAGGCACCAAGCAAAATAAAGCCAATTTCATCAAAAGTTATTTTATTTTTTACTAGGACGACATAAATAAGCAAGAGCATGACTAGTCCATAAATAACCATAATTAAAGACGAATAGCCAATGGCATGTATTACTTCATTCGCCCAGTCTGTTGGTATAACAAGCATAATGAGTGTCAGTAACCCGATAAATCCAGGTACTGAAATAATCGAAATACTTTTCATTTTGAGTATTTCATAAAAGCCTACAACAGCCATTGCTAGTACGAGTAGTGTAAATGGCACTTTTCCGTAAATAACAAACGGAATAAACAGTGCCGCTGCAATGATTGCTGTGATGATTCGTTGTTTCAAGATGTTTCTTCTCCCTTCAACCCACCATAACGGCGATTACGTTTTTGATAGTTTTCCACCGCTTCCAGCAAGTTTTCCTCACTAAAATCTGGCCACAATGTATCCGTAAACCAAAATTCCGTATAGGCGAGCTGCCATAACATAAAGTTACTTAATCTTACTTCACCACTTGTACGAATTAGTAAGTCTGGCTCTGGTAGATGAGCTGTCATTAAATGAGCTGTCATACATTCCTCATTTATGTCTTGTATTGTTAATTGACCGTCCTGTACTTTTTGTAGCATCGCTTTCATGGCACTTACCATTTCTGATCGACTGCCATAATTTAATGCAAAATTTAAAATTAACCCTGTATTGTGTTTCGTCTCCTCCATCGCCTCATACAATGCTTTTTGTGTATGGGCTGGTAGAAGTGTCGGATCACCAATCATTTCAACACGCACGTTGCGCTCCATCATTTCCGGTAAAAAGGAACCTAAAAATTCGACAGGTAGACGCATGAGAAAATCGACTTCTGGTTTTGGTCGTTTCCAGTTTTCTGTAGAGAACGCATACACTGTTAATACTTTTATGCCAAGATCAGATGCAAATCTAGTTACCTTCCGTACTGTCTTCATACCTTCGTGGTGCCCTGCAACACGTGGCATGGCACGTTTTTTAGCCCAACGTCCATTTCCGTCCATAATAATCGCTACATGGGCAGGAATCGGCTCGCTTTTCGAATGGGCAACACGTTCCTCCAATGATAGTGTATCCATATTTACTTGTTTACCTAATAGCTTCTTAAACATGCTAACTCCCCCACTACAACTAATCGGACGTATACTAACCTATCATAACAAACAAAAGTGCCTTTTGTCTTTTTTTTCCCTCTAATTGACTATGTATGAACTACCTTATTTTAGAACAACATACATCGCAAAGAACAATCTTGTCTTTCTACATTCTTCAACTGCTAGCATACCTGAACAAAACTGTTTAGGCATTTACTAGTTATACGGCATGTTAAACGTTTCAGCGCATAGATGACAGCTGAGAATCGTAGCATCGATAAGAAATGAATACATTTACAATAAAAGAGAAAAGACGTCCTGTTATGTATAGGACGCCTTCATCTCATCAAAAAGTTCCATCGTAGAAATGTAAAGCGCCTGCTTACACTTCTAAAATTTCTTTTTCTTTTTCTTTCGCTACTTGATCTACTTTCACGATGAAATCATCTGTTAATTTTTGGATATCATCACTGTATCCACGTAGATCATCTTCTGTGATTTCGCCAGCTTTTTCAAGTTTTTTAAGATCGTCATTTGCATCGCGACGAACGTTACGTACTGCGATTTTCGCATCTTCTGCTTCTTTTTTCACTTGTTTTACAAGGTCTTTACGACGCTCTTCTGTTAATGCTGGAATCATTAAACGAATAACTGAACCATCATTAGTTGGTGTAATACCAATATCCGATTTCATAATCGCTTTTTCGATTTCGCCTAAAATCGTTTTATCGTAAGGTGTGATCACTAGTAAACGCGCTTCTGGGACAGCAACACCTGCAAGTTGATTGATTGGTGTTGGTGCTCCATAATACTCTACAGAAATTCGATCTAATAGAGATGCGTTTGCACGACCTGCACGGATTGATGCTAGTTCACGTGAAAAAGCAGCAATCGATTTATTCATTTTTTCTTTTGCTTGTTCTAAAACTTGTTTAGCCATTATGCATTCCTCCTAACAACTGTTCCAATTTTTTCGCCCTGTACGGCACGTTTAATATTACCTGGCTCCGTAATTGAGAAGACAATTAACGGAATATCGTTATCCATACAAAGTGTTGAAGCAGTTGAGTCCATTACTTGTAACCCTTGTTGAATAACGTCTAAGTATGTGAGTGTATCATATTTGATGGCAGTAGTATCGACCTTTGGATCTGCAGAGTAGACACCGTCTACATTGTTTTTCGCCATTAAAATCGCATCTGCGTCAATTTCAGCAGCACGTAATGCAGCAGTTGTATCTGTAGAGAAGAACGGGTTACCTGTACCTGCAGCAAAAATAACTACACGCTTTTTCTCTAAATGACGAACTGCTTTACGACGAATATATGGCTCTGCTACTTGTGTCATCACAATAGAAGATTGCACGCGTGTTTCGATACCTAATTTTTCAAGAGCATCTTGTAATGCTAATGAGTTCATAACCGTTGCTAGCATGCCCATATAGTCAGCTGCTGCACGATCCATGCCCATTTCACTACCGATTTTTCCACGCCATATATTACCGCCACCTACAACAACAGCAACTTCTACATCAAGATCTACTACTTCTTTTACTTCTTCTGCAACAGACTTGATAATTTTTGGTGATAATCCGAAGCCAGCCTCTCCTGCTAACGCTTCACCACTTAGTTTAATAACTACTCGTTTATATTGTGGCACACTCATTGTAAACCTCCGTCAGACATTTATTTAAAACATTTCTATTCCTTTTCCATTATAGTATATCTAACAATAATTGCTAGTTGTGAATAATGGTAATAGAAAATTCTATCGTTTTTTAGCTCTTTTCGGAAAAATAGGGAACACGTTATGTTGTGTTCCCCATTTTTTGTCTAGAAAATCTAGTTATTATTTGATTAGGATCAAATGTAAGCCAATTCAACAAGTGAACTAGTTTACAAATTAGTTACCTTTAACTTGGCTCATTACTTCTTCAGCAAAGTTATCTTCGCGTTTTTCGATACCTTCACCAACAGCATAACGTACGAAGCCAGTTACAGAACCACCAGTTGTAGCAACGAAGTCGCGAACTTTTTGGTCTGAGTTTTTAACGAATGATTGGTCAAGTAAGCAAACGTCTTCGAAGTATTTACCAAGACGACCTTCAACCATTTTCGCTACGATGTTTTCTGGTTTACCTTCGTTAAGTGCTTGTTCAGTTAACACTTTACGCTCACGTTCAACTTCTTCAGCAGAAACTTCGTCACGAGAAACGTAAGTTGGGTTAATAGCTGCGATATGCATAGCGATATCTTTAGCAGCTGCTGCATCTGTAGAACCTTCTAAAGATACTAATACACCAATACGGCCGCCCATGTGTAGGTAAGAACCGAATGCATCTGCATCAGTTTTCGTTTTGATTTCGAAACGACGAAGTGTAATTTTTTCACCGATTGTTGCTACTGCTGTTGAAATTTGGTCAGCGATTTTTACGCCTTCTGCATTTTCAAGCTCTAATGCAGCTTCTACTGAAGCTGGTTTAGCAGCAAGTAATTGCTCAGCTAAAGCAGAAACTAATACTTGGAATTTATCGTTTTTCGCAACGAAGTCAGTTTCAGCGTTTACTTCAATGATAATTGCTTCGTTACCTTTTTCTAAAATATAAGTTGTACCTTCTGCAGCGATACGGTCAGCTTTTTTAGCAGCTGAAGAAAGACCTTTTTCACGTAGGAAATCGATTGCAGCTTCTAGGTCACCATCAGTTTGTACTAACGCTTTTTTACAATCCATCATACCAGCGCCAGTTTTTTCGCGTAATTCTTTTACTAATTGTGCAGTAATGTTTGCCATTTAGTGTTGCCTCCTCAAATTGGTTAAACTTATTTCAATGATAGGTTCTAAAAAAGGTGATAAGGGTTTTGAGCCACTTATCACCTTTTTGTAAACGTGAATTACTCAGCAGCAGCTTCTGTAGCTGGAGCTTCTTCTTCACCTTGTTTTGACTCGATTAAAGCGTCAGCCATTTTAGCAGTTAAAAGTTTAACAGCGCGAATAGCATCGTCATTAGCAGGGATAACATAGTCGATTTCATCTGGATCACAGTTTGTATCAACAATACCTACTAGAGGGATGTTTAATTTACGAGCTTCTGCAACAGCGATACGTTCTTTGCGTGGGTCAACCACGAACATAACGTCTGGAAGATCGTGCATATCACGGATACCGCCTAAGAATTTAACTAGACGTTCGTGTTCTTTTTTAAGTTGGATTACTTCTTTTTTAGGAAGAACTTCGAAAGTTCCTTCTTCTTCCATTTTTTCGATAGCTTTCATACGTGCAACACGTTTTTGAATTGTACCGAAGTTAGTAAGAGTACCACCTAACCAACGTTGGTTGATGTAGTAGTTGCCTGAACGTTCAGCTTCGTCTTTGATCGCTTCTTGTGCTTGTTTTTTCGTACCAACGAAAAGAACTTTACCACCGTCTTGACCAACTTGACGCATGAAGTCATAAGCTTCCTCTAATTTTTTAACAGTTTTTTGTAAGTCGATGATGTAGATCCCGTTACGCTCAACGAAGATATATTTCTTCATTTTTGGGTTCCAACGACGAGTTTGGTGACCGAAATGTACACCAGCTTCAAGTAATTGTTTCATAGAAATTACTGACATGTGAATTTCCTCCTAGAATGTTTGGTTTTTTTCCTCCGCATTTATCGTCTGCAACAAGCTACCCTAATCTTAGAGCACCACTTACTGCATCAAAATGCGTGTGTAGTAATAACACCATTTGCTACTATATCACAGCTTTATAGCATTCGCAACTGTTTTAGCTATGGAATTTCAATAAAAGCTCGATTTCTGTCTTGCCTTTTTGCAGCTTTTTGGCAATTTCCTCTGCCGTTTTCCCTTGCTTCGCCATCTGCACAATTTGTTGTTCCAACGTTAATGGTTGAGGCTCTTCTTTTTGCACTGGAGGCGGCTCCGGCGATGTAACTTGTACAGAAGTTGCTCCTACCTGTTGGCGTGAATAGGCATTCGCTACGATATTTTTCGGCATCAAAATACGCGGCTCGTGATCTCGCCCCGCATCCTTCGTTTGACTTTCTTTGTGCGCCAACGGCTGTCCTTGATTATTTTGCGATGCAGCGCGCTTTTGTGGGACAGTAGCTGTCTTTTGCGGTTTTGGTACGACTTGTAACGCTTGAATGAGACGATTGTTTTCATCTTTCATTTCAGCTAAATAAAGACTGATGGAATCATCCATTTCACGCATTAAACGTTCCTGCTTTTTTTCTAAATCTTTGAATTTCGCTAATTTTGTATTCAAAATAATTATGAAATAAAATGATAGTAGCTGTAAAACAAAGAGTACAGCTATTAGTATGGTTGTCATAGTAAACTCCTATCCACTAAAGTCCACGAAATTACCTTTGAACGGATGTTGAGCCTGTTTTTCTGGTTTTTCGTTATGATTTTTTTTCTTTTTACGGGTCCCTTTTATATAGTCACCCCCCGCTTCTTCCTCTTCACTAATCTCAGACATACCTTCTGATGTATTGACAGCTTTTTGCTTGCGTTCGATTTCCTTTTTTAGCGCTTCATTCGCATGTGCTTGTTGAGCTAAAGTTTGTTGTTGTGCCTGATCCGCCATTTTACCCGCTTCAAACGTTTTTGGAATAGCTATTTGTAATTCGACACCTTTTAAACTCACTAGATTTCCTCCCTCAACAAAACGTGATGATGTTTACACATTGATCATTTCATTCGATAGTAACTTGCGCAGCTTAAATAAAGCCTTTGAGTGAATTTGTGAAATACGTGATGTTGATAATTCGAGCATTTCACCAATTTCAGTTAAGGTCAATTCCTCTGTATAAAATAAACTAAGTACAAGTTGCTCTTTATCATTAAGCTTTTGAATATTTACTGCTAAATCATCGAGTAATTCTGATTTTATGACGACCTGCTCTGGAGTTTTTGTCGTATCGTCACGAATCACAAATGACTTTCCCTCAGTTTCCTCCTGATCTTGTTGCTCATTAATGGAAAGTACATTTGAGAAGAAATGTTCCTGTACAGTTTGGTAAACATCTTCTACAGGGACCTCCATATGTTCTGCAAGCTCCTCTGGTGTCACATGGCGCATATATTGTTGTTCTAATTGTTCAATTTTAGCATCCAACTTTTTCGCCTTTTCTCGCGCAGAACGTGGTAACCAATCTTCCTTGCGTAAACCATCAATGATGGCGCCTCTCACCCTAAAGGAAGCATATGTATCAAATTTTAAGTCTCGGTTTATATCAAATTTATTTAAAGCATCAAATAAACCTAGCATGCCTAAGCTCGTTAAATCGTCGCGCGATACACTTTTAGGTACACCTGCACCGATTCGCTGTACATGATAAGTCACAAGAGATGTATATTTTTTAATTAGTAAATCACCCGCATCTGGATCACGATCATGAATCCACCGATTCCACAGCTTTTGTTCATCGTTTAGAATTGGTTGTGTCATAAAATCCACCTCTCTTTATGAAAAGCATATTGCGCCTGTTAGCAAGCTGACATGTTCCAAGGGGTCATTGTACTCAGACCACGATTAACACTTCACGCTTAACTACATAAGCATCTTTGAATATTTAGCTTACAATGACTGACAGACGTAGAATACAAACCCATGCCATTCTTTCCTTTTATTATAACAAGATTCGACTATAATTTCATATGATTCTCTTACACTATTCTATTATTGATTCACGGTATTTTTAAGCATAAGAAAACTGCCTCTAATGATTAGTAGACAGCTAACATTAGAGGCAGTTCAAAACATTCTCGCTTTATGCATTTACTTGTTGTTCATCTTCACGATTCAACATCGTTCGTACAACTTGAGCAATATCTTCTGTGTTTTCATCTTGAAACTCAACGGTTGAACTTGTAGAAGATGCTTCATTACTTCCCTCGTTGAGATGTGTAGAACTGTGTTCTTCAAGCTCACTATCTGCTAATGCTTGATCAGCATTTGGCGTAAATAGTACATATGCAATTAAAAACCTAACGATATACATAACAAAAAATACGATAATTGCTGCTATAAATGAACCTATGATAATACGTAATGGCGTATAGGGTTGTTGCAGCGTTATAAAGAAGTAACAAGAAAAGGCAATTAACGCCCCCCACAGGTTATAAAAAATAGAACCAAACATTATATTTCACTCACTCCTTGGTTAACCGTTCGAATATTTAATATCGACGTAGCCGGATTAAATTCAATTGTTCGACCGCTATTACCGCCCGTATTTTCGGCAACTAAAGGAATTCCATGACGTTTTAATTCAAACTTAACAGCCTCTACATTACGTGGACCTATGCGCATTGAATCTTTATCAGATGTAAATTGAAACATTTGCGCACCCCCTGCAATTTTAGCTTTGAGCTTAAATTTTTGAACACCTTCTAGTTTTAATAAATCAATCATAGCTGAAATGCCCGTATCTGCAAATTTTGCGACATTTATTGATTCGGATCTACCAAGACTAGAATCTGGTAGCATTACATGGATTAAACCAGCTATTTTCTTTGACTCATCGTATAAAATAACGCCTACACAAGAACCAAGACCTGAGGTTCTAATCGTGTTCGGAACTTTCGCTACATCCATTTGCGCAATTCCAACTTTTATTACTTGCCCATTCGTGTTTAGCATAGCCTATGAAACTCCCAATGCTTTAAAAATAGCATCAAAAGAATCTGGATCTGGCAGTAAGAAGAAATGTCCTCTTACTGTTTCATGATCCTCCACACCGTCTTCAAAAATGGATGTATTTATTACGATGACATTATCACTAACATGCGATAATTCAATTAAGCCAATACTAATAATTGCTCCAAACATATCCACACTTAGACCAGGCACTGTGGGATAAATTTTTAAATTTGTAAAGTCTGATAGCGCAGATAAATAAGAACCTGATAAAATATTTCCCATTTCTTGCATGGCTGATAAACCTAACTCAGAAACAGGTGGGTTTTTAAAGTCGAATGATTCATCCTGGATTAGACGACGGATAAAGCGATTTGCTTGTTCGATAGGAAGAATGAAGAACATACTCCCTTCTGCATCACCTTCAATGCGTAAAAAAATCCCAACAACGACATTTTCAGAGCCACCAGCGAGCTCCATCATATCATTAAATGATACCATTTCGACCTTTGGTACTCGCATATCGATTTTTTTACCAAGCAAATTGGAAAGTGCTGTCGCAGCATGTGCGGCACCTATATTACCAATTTCCTTTAAGACGTCTAAATGCAGTGATGTAATCTTTTGATTAAATGTCATAATCGAATCCCTACTTTAGTGGATTTAATACTTTTTCTAAATGCAATAAAATTAATAAACGTTTACCAATTTTGGCTACACCTGAAATAAACTCTTCTTCAAGAGAACCTACTACTTCTGGTTGTGGTTCAATGGAGTTCGCTGGAATATCCAATACATCATTCGCTGAATCAACTACAAAGCCTACTTCCATATCCTCTAATGAAATAATGATAATTCGCGTCGTCTCTTCATGCTCAGAAATCGGTAATTCAAAGCGTTGTCGTAAATCAATAATCGGCGTGACAACACCTCGTAAATTAATAACACCTTTTACATACTTCTCTGTTTTAGGCACACGTGTAATATGCATTAGTTTCTCGATACCTTGAACATGGGATACTGGAATAGCATATTCCTTATCTGCTAATTGGAAGACAATTACTTTAATATTTTCTTGTTCAACTGCATTTGTCATGGTTAACACCTCTCTTATTCATTCACCTTATTTAATAAGTGCATTGCAATCTACAATTAAGGCTACTTTACCATTACCTAAAATTGTTGCACCTGAAATGGCAAAGATATTCGTTAAGTAGTTGCCTAATGATTTCAGTACAATTTCTTGTTGACCAATGAATGAATCGACAACTAAACCAGCAAGTTTCTCGCCTTTACGAACAATTACTACTGAATGGAATTCATCGTCTTGTAGCTCTTTGCGAGGAACTTCAAAGATTTCCTCCAAGAATACAAGTGGAACCACTTTGCCACGGAAGTCGATTACCTTTTGATTATGAGCATTCATAATATCTGATGTACGGATAATCGAAGTTTCGATAATGGATGATAGCGGGATCGCATAAATTTCTTTTTCGATTTCCACAAGCATTACAGAAATAATCGATAATGTTAGCGGTAATTGAATAGAGAAAATCGAGCCTACATCTTGTGTCGATTCAATAGAAATGTTTCCACCTAAAGATTCAATCGTCGTTTTAACAACGTCCAGTCCTACACCACGACCTGATACATCCGAAATAACATCTGCTGTTGAGAAACCAGAGGCTAAAATAAGCTCATTGATTTGATTATCTGACATCGTAAGTGCTTGTTCTTGTGTAACAATGCCTTTAGAAATTGCTTTGGACAACACTTTATCACGATTAATGCCCGCACCGTCATCTTCAATTTCGATAAAGACATAGTTACCGCTATGATAAGCACGTAATACGACAGTACCTTCTTCCGGCTTACCTTTTGCACGGCGCGTAGTTGGATTTTCAATACCATGATCGACAGAGTTACGGATTAAGTGTACAAGCGGATCTCCAATTTCGTCGATTACAGTACGATCAAGCTCTGTTTCTGCTCCGATAATTTCAAGGTTAATTTTCTTGTTTAAGTCTCGAGATAACTGACGAATCATTTTAGGGAAGCGGTTGAATACCGTTTCAACTGGTACCATGCGCATCGTTAAAATAATTGTTTGTAAGTCACCCATTACACGACTCATTCGTTCCACAGTTTCATTTAGCTCGCCATGATTCACTTCTGTTGAAATGGATTGGAGACGCCCACGGTCAATCACAAGCTCCTCAAAAAGATTCATTAATATATCCAAACGTTCGATATTTACACGAATCGTTTTATTTCCTACAGGCGCATGACTTTTATCTGCTTTTGCAGGCGTTGCCGTTTTTGCTGCTGCAGGCTTAGCTGTTGTCTCTTGCGTGTCTACTACTTCCGCCGTTGCAGTTGCAGTAGCCGCTACTTCTTGGCTTGCCTCATATTGTTGTTTTTCGCTAAATTGCTCTTGATTAATTGTCGCAATTTTAACTTCCTCAACTTCAGAAACCTTCATTAACTTCTTCTGCATATCTTCTGCTGATTCTTTCGTTACAAATGCTACATAAAATTGCTGATCGAATTGTTCATCTTCAAGCTTTTCGACAGATGGCGCTGATTTAATCACATCTCCATCTTTCTCTAGAATCTCGAATACCATGAATACGCGTGCCGCTTTTAAAAGACAGTCTTCACGCAGACTTACTGAAATTTCAAAAGCATTAAATCCTTGTTCAGCAGATTGTGTAATGACCGTTTGTTCAAAGCTATCATATTCTAATACACTTGCTACTTGTGGTGTTTCTACAGTTGCTACAACTTCAGGAATTGCTTCCTCGCCTGACTCAATGCGCTTTAATTGCGCAACAGTAGAAGAAACATCACGTTTTCCATCTCCACCATTTGCTATATCCATCACCATTTCTTCTAAATGATCGACAGATTCAAAAACGATATCTAAAATTTCTGGTGATACATGAATCTTTTCATTTCGAATAGCATCTAAGACATTTTCCATTTTATGTGTTAAGTCTGCTAAATCTTCAAAGCCCATAGTCGCTGACATACCTTTTAGTGTATGCGCTGAACGGAAAATCTCACCAACGATTGCCAAATCATCGGGGTTTTTTTCTAGTTCTAATAAATGCTCACTACAAGCTTGTAAATGCTCTTTACTTTCTTCGATAAACATCTCTAAATATTGATTGACTTCCATTAAGAGGACACCCCTTTTAAGGCAAATATTTCATAATTGTTTGTGCAATATCATCTACATCAGCGACTTCATCGACAAGCTGCGTTTCCACCGCAGCTTTCGGCATACCATACACTATGCAAGTTTCAGCTGACTCTGCGATAGCCATTACATTACCGGTACGTTTTAAAGCTTTCAGTCCTTTTGAACCATCATAGCCCATACCAGTCATAATCACTGCTACCTTATCAAAATCTTTAAATTGACTTACATCTTCAAACATGACATCTACAGACGGGCGATGGCCGGAACGTGGTGGTTCTTGATTATCTAATACGATGCCATAGGAGGTACCTACTTTTCTTAATCTTAAATGGTATCCACCCGGAGCAATATACGCTACGCCATTTTGTAAAATATCGCCTTGCTCTGCTTCTTTTACTGTAATCTCACTCAAATGATTGAGGCGAGAAGCCAGTGATTTCGTAAAACCAGCCGGCATATGTTGAACAATTAGAATCGGCGCTTGAATTGATTTTGGAATTTTTGTAATAACTTCCTGCAGCGCACGTGGTCCACCCGTAGATGTACCAATTAACACAATTTTCTTGCTTGCTTTACTCCATTCAACATGAGGCTTCGTACTATTTACTACAGACGCGTTCACATTGACTGGAGGTGTCACTTTTCGTTCTTTCGAAAGTTCTTTTCTTATAGCAGTTGCTGATACAATTGGGTCCTGTTGCTTTTTACTACTAGAAGGTTTTTTTAGTTTAGAAATAGGTACCAATGAAGCTTGTTCTACTTTATGAACAAGTTCAGATTGGATTTTATGTAAATCAAGAGAGATTGTTCCGCTAGGTTTCGCAACAAAATCAACTGCTCCATACTCGATTGCAGTTAGTGCATTTTCAGCCCCTCGTTGGGTTGTACTTGAAAGCATGACGACAGGCACTGGACAAATTGTCATAATTTCATTTAATGCATCGAGTCCATTCATTTCAGGCATTTCAATATCCATTGTCACGACTGTAGGTTTTAATGTTTGAATTTTCTTGATCGCATCTTTTCCATTTCGTGCTGTTCCAACTACTTCAACCTTCGAGCTATCAACAAAAAAGTCACTAATTAGCTTTCTCATAAAAGCAGAATCATCCACAACTAACAGCTTGCTTTTATGTAAAAAGTCCAATTAATCACGTCCTTTCGAAAAAATACTTCTAAGTTTAGTTAAGAATTTACTTGCTGACTGTTCATGTGCATGCACTTCTTCTGTTCCTTGTTCCATAAAACGCGCCACAATCAATTGCAATGTTTTAGAAATAAGTGCATCTGGATAAGCGATTGAAAATGGCACTTGTTCACGTACCGCTTTACGTACAACAGGATCCTCCGGTAATGAGCCTAATACAGTGACCTCTTTGTCTAAAAAACGTTTCATCGTTAGTCTTAAACGGTCAATTGTTTCAATACCTTCTTCTTTAGAAAAAGCACGATTGCAGAGTATATAAATTTGCTTATCCATATCTCGTACATGAATATATTTCATCATCGAATAGGCATCTGTAATAGAAGTTGGCTCTGCTGTTGAAATAACGATGATTTCATCAATAGAAGTCAGTAACTCTAAAGACCAATTCGTCGCACCGGCGCCCATATCAAATAAAATATAGTCGAAGTTTTTTTGCAGTTGGTCAAAAGCATGAATGAGTCTTTCAAACATGGCCTCTGACCATTCCAGCACGCTCGACATGCCAGACCCGCCAGCAATACATTGTAAACCATGTGGTCCTTCAAAAATGACCTCATCTAGTAATTTGTTACCTTCCAAGTAATCTTTCAAACTATAAGAAACATTTTTCCCAATTAAAATATTAATATTGCCCATGCCAATATCCATATCTACAATGGCTACTTTTTTGCCCTTACTCGCTAAATTAATTGCAAAGTTCATTGAAAAGTTACTTTTACCAACTCCACCCTTACCGCTTACAACAGCAAGTGTCTTGCCTAACTGCCCTTGCCGTTTCAACATTTTCAAGCGCAATGTTTCTGCTTGATCCCTCATTTTTCTTCACCTTGGAAAAACAAATTAAGCACTGCTTCTAAATCAGCTTCTTCAATATCCTCTGGTACTTCTTGACCATTCGTATAGTAAGCAAGTCCTTTATTATATTTAATCATTAAATTAATCATTGTGCCAATAGAATTTGTTTCATCAATCTTAGTAAAAATCATTTTCTCTATAGGGACGCTTGTAAATTGGTCAATAATATTGGTCATATCCTTTTCTTTTGCCGTCATGGCAAGCACTAGGAACGATTCAGCTTGATCATCAAACTTAATAAGGCGCTGTAAATCATCTACATACTTTGCTTCTTTATAATTGCGTCCGGCTGTATCGATAAACACTAAATCTAAATGGGACAATCGTTGCACTGCTTGTTCAAAATCTGTCGAGTTATAGGCAATTTCGACAGGCGCTTGTAAAAGGCCAGCATACGTTTTTAACTGCTCTATCGCAGCAATTCTGTATGTATCGGTAGTAATAAAGCCTATTTTCTTCTTTTTCTCTAAAACAGCTCGCGCTGCCATTTTAGCAATAGTCGTCGTTTTGCCGACACCAGTAGGCCCGAGAACATTAATGTATTTACGTTCATACGATAGCCCCCCCATCGGCATTCCTTCTAATTTTTTACGCAACAAGTTTTTTGTAATTAGCTTGCATTGTGAAAAATTGATTTCTGAAGCTTCTTTGAAATGCATAAAAAGCTCATCACCGATCGTTGTGATGAGCTCCTCTTTTAGCTCTTGCTGTCTTAAGTATTCAATGAAGGGTAAGAGTTCATCGGGATATTGAGCTTGGCTAGCCTTCTTGTGCATAGATTGCATTAACGATTTTAAATCGGCAATTTCCTTCCTCAGTTCTTCAGACATACCAGAGTCATCTTGTAAAGTTGGTACGTGTTTAGGCTGGGCATGTTGAATTTGAGCTTGTACAGCATTTGTAATCTCTTGTAAACTAGCATTTTCTTTTTTAGCAGACATTGTCGGCATACTAGCAGGCGATGGAGCTGTAAAGCTTTGCTCCATCGCGTCAATACCTGCAACAACTTCAAAACTTTTCTTTTTAACAAGCCCAAAAAGTTTCTTTGTTACGACAACCTTTGAATTCAAAATGACAGCGTCCTCGCCTAAATCAGCACGCACAAGCTTCATTGCTTCTGGTATGGAAGATGCATAATATTTTTTCATTTTCACTCAACATTCACCACCCCAACACTTTGAATTTCAATTGAAGCATCTAGTTCATTATAAGATAGCACTGGAATCTGCGGGAAATAGCGTTCTGTCAGCTGACGTAAATACATACGAACTGCTGGAGAACATAAAATAATCGCAGATTGTTCCATAAAGGACACACGTTCTACCTCAGATGCAATCGTCTCTAAAACCGTTTGAGAATCTTGCGGATCCATCGCTAAATAATTACCGTGATCCGTTTGCTGAATACTATCCGCAATCATTTTCTCGACTTTACCCGATACAGTAATGACTTTCAATGACGGGCTGTTCCCGACATATTGTGAGGTAATTTGACGAGCTAAAGATTGTCGAACATACTCTGTTAATATATCGGTATCACTTGTTAATTTTGCATAGTCCGCTAATGTTTCAAAAATAATTGGTAAATTACGGACTGAAACATTTTCTCGAAGTAGCTTGCCCAATACTTTTTGGATTTCTCCTGTAGACAATGGTGCAGGCGTTAATTCTTCCACTAAAATCGGATGTGTTTCACGTAAATGGTCAATTAATTGTTTTGTTTCTTGACGACCTAACAATTCATGCGCATTTGCTCGAATAATTTCGGTTAAATGGGTTGATACAACACTTGGTGGGTCCACAACCGTATAGCCAGACATTTCAGCGTCTTCTTTAACTTGCTCAGTAATCCATTTTGCAGGAAGTCCAAATGATGGTTCGACAGTATCAATGCCTTCAATTGAATCATCATCACCAGGGCTCATTGCTAAATAATGGTCGAGTAAAAGCTCACCTCGTGCCATTTCATTGCCTTTAATTTTAATGCGGTATTCGTTAGGTTGTAATTGAATATTATCTCGAATACGCACAACCGGAATAACAATCCCTAGCTCCAATGCTAGTTGACGTCGAATCATAATGACACGATCCAATAAGTCTCCGCCTTGTGCCGCATCGACTAAAGGAATTAAACCATAGCCAAATTCAAATTCAATTGGGTCCACATTCAATAAATTCACAACATTTTCAGGGCTCTTCATGCCATCTGTTGCCACTTCTTCCTCAATTTCAAGTAATTCTTCCTCATCCTCTGGTTTTTTACGTTCCATCATGTAAGCACCTGCTATTAGCGCAATTCCGATTGGTAACGTCACCCAGTTTGGAATTGGCGTGAACAAACCTAGTAAAATAATAGTACCCCCAGCAACATAAAGGAGCTTTGCTTGAGCGAATAATTGTCCTGTAATATCTTCGCCTAAACTTCCTTTTGAGGAAGCACGTGTTACAACAATCCCTGTCGCTGTTGAAATCAGCAGTGCAGGAATCTGTGACACAATACCATCACCAACCGTTAGCTTTGAGAAATGAGTGGCTGCTTCCGCAAATGGCAAGCCCATTTGTACTACGCCGATAATAATACCAAATAATAAGTTAATAATAACCATCACCATTGAGGCGATAGCATCCCCTTTTACGAATTTCGTAGCACCATCCATCGCTCCGTAAAAATCTGCTTCACCCGCAACTTTATCACGTCGTTCACGCGCTTCTCGTTCAGAAATAACACCAGCGTTTAAATCAGCATCAATACTCATTTGTTTACCCGGCATCGCATCCAGCGTGAAACGAGCAGCTACTTCTGCAACACGTTCCGCCCCTTTTGTAATAACGATAAACTGAATTAATACTAAAATTAAAAACACTACTAAACCTACGAGAACATTCCCGCCAACTACGAAATCTCCGAAGGTTTCAACAACTGAACCAGCATCTCCATTCGCTAAAATCGCACGCGTTGTGGAAACACTTAATCCTAGTCGAAACAAGGTTAACAGTAAAATAACGGAAGGGAAAATAGAGAAATCTAACGCTTCCTTCATACTCATTGCTGTTAAAAGTACTATTAATCCTAACGTAATATTAATGACGATTAAGAAACTTAACATCCACGGAGGAAGAGGGATGATGAGCATCGCAACGATTAAAATAACCGCACCTAAAACCCCTATATCGCGAACCTTCATTTGTGTCCCTCCTACATAAAAGCTTTAAATTTTCCGCTTGATACGATAAACATAAGCGAGTACTTCGGCTATTGCTTTGAAAAACTCTTCTGGTACTTGATCGCCTATTTCTACCTGATCGTACATGGCGCGTGCTAATGGTCTATTTTCAACCATCACGACATCATGTTCTTTCGCAATTAGTTTAATTTTTTGAGCAACAAAGTCTGTTCCCTTTGCCACTACACGTGGGGCATCCATACTTTCTTCATCATACTTCAGAGCAATCGCATAGTGCGTTGGGTTGGTAATAACCACATCCGCATTGGGAACCTCTGACATCATTCGACGCATCGCCATTTCGCGCTGACGTTGTTTGATTTTTGATTTAATGAGCGGATCACCCTCACTATTTTTATATTCATCTTTAATGTCTTGCTTAGACATTTTAAGATTTTTTTCATACTCATGTTTTTGATACATCCAGTCCAACAAGGAGACACAGAGTAACACAAGAGAAGCCGCGATACCCATAATGCCCACTAGTTTACCTACAGTAATAAGGGTCATCCACGGACTTTTAAAAGATAAAGCTAATACTTCATGTAAATTTGACCAAATAATAATTGTTGTTACACCACCGATAAAGGTGATTTTTAAAATTGATTTTAAAAGCTCCACAATGGCTTTTACTGAAAAAATTTTCTTTAATCCTTTAATAGGATCCATCTTTTTTAAATCGAATTTCATCGGCTCTAATGTGAATAAAAAACCAAACTGTAGAAAGTTACCTGCTAATGCTCCTACGAAAGCAATCGCCATTATCGGGACGATAACATAAGCCATTTCTACTAATGTTTCGGTAAATAGATGCATGACACTATCTATTGTAAGTGTTTCTACACGTATGTTATGGATAAAGGTTTGCCTAAAAAACGATAATAGTTCATCTCGCAATGATCCCGCGAAGAAAAATAAAAAGATAAACACCATAAGCATAACAATCGCACTAGATATGTCCTGACTTTTAACGACTTGCCCTTTTTTCCTGGCATCTTGTCGTTTTTTCGGTGTCGCCTTTTCCGTTTTTTCACCCGCAAAAAATTGTAAATCTAAGTCCAGTAGTAGCAACATGTTATCCACCACCTAATATCGCCATCAAATCGCGCATCCCGTAAATCATAATCGAAATCAACTTTTGAATAACTTGGATCATGACAGCCATCATCGTAAATAGCACTAAAAAACTAACACCAATTTTAATAGGAAAACCGACAACAAAGATATTTAATTGCGGAACCGTTTTCGCTGTAATGCCAAGTGCTAAATCTACTAAAAACAATGTTGCAACAACAGGCGCTGCCATTTGAAAGGCAATGGCAAAAACGGCAGTAAATGTTGTGATAACAAACTGGATATAATCATCTTGTGCGAAATTAGGGAATCCTTGATCGATTGGTAAAAACTGATAACTATAATAAATGCCATCTAAAATCATATGATGGCCATTAATCGCTAGCAAAAATAGCAAGGCCAATGTATTAAAAAATTGACCAATAAGCGGGCTTTGCGCACCCGTTTGAGGATCAATAATATTGGCGATGGCAAATCCCATTTGGAAATCGATAAAGCTTCCGGCAATTTGAATTGCCGACATGATGATATAGCCTACTAGACCGAGTAGCAATCCAATAAGCGCTTCTTTCATCACTAAAAGTATGTAATCACCATTAAAAAGAAATGGCTCTACGTCTATTGTATAATACATCATCCAAGCTAAAACGAATGCGAGGGCTATACGTACTTGTTGTGGTATCGTTCTATATGAAAAGAAAGGTACCGTTACAAAAAAAGCCGTTACTCGCACAAGCACTAATAAGAAAATCGTTATTTGAGGGATTAGTTCATTCATGTATTCACCCTATATAACGCGTTAAATTCTCAAAAATATCTCTCGCATAGCTCGTTACTTGCGATAACATCCATGGACCAAAGAAAACGATGGCCACTAATACTGCGATAATTTTTGGAACGAATGCTAACGTTTGCTCTTGAATCGATGTTGTTGCTTGAAAAATACTGACCGCTAAACCCGAGATTAAAGCAACTAATAATAGCGGTCCGCTTGTTAGAAGGATAATCATAATGGCACGCTCTGCAATTGAAATAACCATTTCACCTGTCATACTGTATCATCCCCTAAAAACTTTGTAATAATGATTTCATTACGAGGTACCAGCCATCGACGAGTACAAATAATAAAATCTTAAACGGCAATGAAATCATAACCGGAGGTAACATCATCATCCCCATCGACATTAATGTACTTGCAACAATCATATCGATAACTAGAAATGGAATGAATATCATAAAACCAATTTGGAAAGCGGTTTTAATTTCGCTTAATGCGAAGGCAGGTACAAGCATCGTTAACGGAATTTCCTCCACTGATGCTGGTTTTTCTGCTTGGTTATACTGTAAAAACAAATCTAAATCTTTTTGCCTTGTTTGTTTACTCATAAACTCTTTAAAAGGCACACTCGCTTTTTCGTATGCTTCTTCTAGTCCGATCTCTTCAGCGAATAATGGCTGTAATGCCTCTTTGTTCACCTCTTGGAAAGTAGGGGCCATGATGAAAAATGTTAAAAACAAAGCAAGGCCCACTATCACCTGATTCGGCGGCATTTGTTGTGTCGCCAAAGCTGTGCGCACAAAGGACAGTACAATGACAATTCGCGCAAAGGACGTCATTAAAATTAATATACTCGGTGCAAGTGACAAAACCGTTAATAATAAAAGGAGCTTAACAGATGTCGAGACATTTGTTGGATCGCTGTTGGAAAAATAATTGACTATATCATTCATTGATCATCATTCTCCTTTTGCTTCCATCTCTCGATTTCTTCACTACGCTCCTGTTTAATTTCGGAAATCTTTTTTTCAAAAAGCTCACCAAATGAATCTTGCTGTTGAGCATTTGTTGAATGTTGCTTATTTTTTCTATTAAACTTGGAAAATATCTCTGCTATATAAGGTGATGTTGCCGCAAATTCCTGCTTTTCGTTATAAAGCGCTAGCAATGCTTCCACTTCCTGCGGATCAGTAATCTCACGTAAAAGTTGGACATCTTCACCGACGCCAACTAAATACAATGATTTTCCTATTTGCAGAAGTTGGACAGACTTTTGTGCCCCTAACGATAAACCGCCTAAATTTTGTACCATTTGATTTCGTTGAAAAGTTAAATTTCTTTTATTTAGAAACTTCATTAACCCATAAAATAAAGCTACAACAAAAATAAGCGCCAAAACCATTTTTATGTATTCCCATGCAGAAACATCTCCAGCTGCAGAAACAACTGTATCTTCTTTCGCAGCTGGGTCTGTTTTATCATTACATGCCTCTGGTTTTTTTATGCAATAATCAACATTTGTATCGGAGTCTGCATAAACAGCACCAGATGGTAGGTACACAAATAGGAAGGTTACAAGAAATGCGAAAATCATCGTAAGACGAAATGATTTTAACATTTGCATGGATTTATCCTAATGCTTTTTGAATCGCTTCAATTACACGATCAGCTTGGAAAGGCTTCACAATAAAGTCTTTCGCACCAGCTTGAATTGCATCGATTACCATTGCTTGTTGTCCCATTGCTGAACACATAATGACAGTAGCACTTGGATCAGTACCTTTAATCGCTTTAAGCGCTGCAATACCATCCATTTCAGGCATTGTAATATCCATTGTTACTAAATCTGGCTTTAACTCGTTGTATTTTTCAACAGCCTGTAGACCATCGGCTGCTTCCCCTACAACTTCAAATCCGTTTTTCGACAAAATATCCTTGATCATCATGCGCATAAATGCAGCATCGTCTACAATCAAAATTCTTTTAGACATGGTTAACTCCTCCAATTGAAACTATCTTAAATTATTTAAACGCTCTGCTTGACTTAAAACATCTGTAATGCGAACGCCGAAGTTTTCATCAATAACAACTACTTCGCCTTTTGCAATTAAACGACTATTAACTAAAATATCAACCGGTTCCCCTGCTAATTTATCCAGTTCAATAATCGATCCACTAGCTAGTTCTAAAATCTCTTTAACAGAACGTTTCGTACGTCCTAACTCTACAGTAACTTGCAATGGAATATCAAGTAGCATATTTAAATTTCTAGCCTCAGATTGAGAGATTACATTTGGATCAAAGCTAGCAAACTGTGCTTGTTGAACATTTACAGGTTGTACAGGTCTTTGCTGCGTATAATTTTGTTGTGGCTCTTGATACATTGGCTGTTGTTCTTGATACATCGGCTGTTGCACTGGCGCAGCTGGTTGTTGATATACCGGCTGCTGTACTGGTGGCGGTGTATGTTGAACAGGCGGCGGTGCAATAGGTGCTTCTGGTGCAATCGTCGCTGCAACTGGCTCTTCAATCGCCTCTGTTTCACCTAGTAAAGACTTGACAATATTTTGACTAAATTTAAGCGGCAATAATTGCATTAAGTTTGAATCAATTAAATTACCAATTCGCAGGCGGAACGACACTTTTACGAGAAGATCATCTTCCGGAATATTATCTCGTCCTTCGTCTTGAGAAATATTCATTAAATCAATTGTCGGTGGCGAAATATCTACTTTTTTGTTGAATACTGTCGACATCGATGTTGCTGCAGAACCCATCATTTGATTCATCGCTTCTTGAACTGCGCTGAGCTGAATTTCACCTAAGTCTGGTTTAGGGTTTAAACCGTCCCCACCTAACATTAAATCAGCAATGATGGCAGCATCGGATTGTTTAATCACGAGTAAATTCATACCTGTTAACCCAATTGTATATTCAACTTGCACCGCTACATATGGATGAGGAAATTCCTCTTCTAATTTATTGCGGTTAATCATTGAAATACTTGGAGTCGTAATATCAACTTTTTGACCTAATAACGCTGATAGAGCTGTAGCTGAACTACCAAATGATATATTTCCTACTTCACCGAGTGCATCTTGAGCAAACGAATCAAGGTAATCCTCTACTCGTATTTCATTTATGTCCTCTTTTGTAGAAGCTTCGCTGTCGTTCATTCTATCGTCCAACGTTTCGCCCCTTAATAACGCTTCAATTTCTTCTTGGGAGAGCATTTCATCACTCATCTTCGTCTCCTCCTTTCAAAGGGTCGATAATCTGGATTGCTAATTTTTTACCCTGTTTACCAGGTTGTACTGTGAATTTAGGTAATGTTCCTACTTTCAACAGCAGTGGATCATCAATTTTTTGATCTAATTGAATAACATCCCCGACTTGCATCATCAGGAAGTCTTCGATGGTAATATCGCTAATACCTAACTCTACTGAAAGAGGTAATTGAGCCTGTTTCACACGTGTTTCAAGCATTTTTGTCTGCTCTGGTGACATCTCTTTTGTATTTGTCTGCATCCAATAACGGACAGATAGATTCGGTACAATTGGCTCTAAAACAACATGCGGAATACAAATATTAATCATCCCGCTTGTCTCACCAATAATCGTATTCAACGAAATAACGACCACCGTTTCATTTGGTGAAATCATTTGTAAAAACTGAGGATTAACCTCAAGCTCTACTAAAATCGGGTCAATTTCCGCAACATTTTCCCATGCTTCGCGTAAATTATCGAATGATCGTTCGAAGAGGTTTGTCATAATTTTTGTTTCGATTTCTGTTAAGTTATCAACATTACTATGACTTGCTCCACTACCGCCCATTAAACGATCCAACATCGAATAGGCAATGTTCGGATTTATTTCCATCAATATATTACCATCAAGTGGTGGCACTTCAAACACATTAATGAGCGTCATATTCGGAATTGATCGAACAAACTCTTCAAAGGGTATTTGGTCTACTGATGCTACAGTAATTTGTACATAGCTTCTTAACTGTGCAGAAAAGAAGGTAGTCAGTAATCGTGCAAAATTCTCATGTATTCGGGTCAAACTTCGGATTTGATCTTTAGAGAAGCGTAACGCTCGCTTAAAGTCATAAACTTTAACCTTTCGTACCTCATCCTCCTTTTTAATGTCATCCGCTGACATTTCTCCGGTAGAGATTGCGGAAAGTAACGCATCTATCTCCGATTGGGATAACACATCTCCTGCCATTTGCCCACCTCCATTTCAAGCAGTTTCTAATTTTTATTGAAAGATGTAGGAGGTAATATATACTTGTTTAATTTCTCCCTCTTGCATCAATTCATTTAACTGTGTTTTTATTGCCTTTTCAAACATGATTTTTCCTGCTTTGCCATCCAAATCTTTTTGTTCCATTTCTGAAAGCTCTTGAATAATTAAATTATTCGTTTGGAAATCACGCTTCTTTAACTCTTCAGCAGCGTCCTTGCTTGAAGTTTGGATTTTCAGCGTCATGCGCACTATCCGTTTATCAGCTAGGTTTGTCATAATCTCAGGAACGTCAACAGAGGCTTCTACAATTTCGTCTATTGTTGGTTCAAGCGATGCTGCAGGCTTATTGAATTGAGTAAATAATACAAACGCAATAACGCCAATAAGTATAATCGCTACTAGCACGATGATAATCATCGTTAACACTTTATTATTCTTCATCTTCTTCACCTCGTAGATGCGGGTTTGATAGTACTTGTATATTGTTATAAAAGGCAGTTACCTTTTGTCGCACCTCATGTTCACTCTGTAACACAATTATTTTTGTTCCTGTTGTTAAAGTAATCGTCGTATCTGGAAAAGATTCGACTGTTTCTATGTATAAAGCATTCAATGTAAATGCTTTGCCATTTAGTCGCGTTAGTTCAATCATTGAATTAGGGCCGGTCTGGCATGAGAGCCGGCCCGACCCTCCCTCATATTGAAAATTATGTTGTAAAGCTCAAATTACCGCACGCAAAACTAGCGCATTGTTAAACTATCGTTTTAAGTTTACTAATTCTTGTAAAACTTCATCTGATGTCGTAATAATACGTGTATTTGCTTGGAAACCACGTTGTGCAACGATCATCTCTGTAAACTCTTCAGATAAGTCTACGTTAGACATTTCAAGGAATCCAGATTGTACTGAACCGATACCGCCAACTGTTGCTACTTGCGCATATGGATTACCAGAGTTAGCTGTTACTTGATAATAGTTAGAACCTTGTTTTTGCAGACCGCCAGCATTCGGGAATTTAACTAAAATTAACTGACCTGCATATTGACGATCCCCTTTATAGTCCACATATTCAACTGTTCCATCTTGTCCAATCGACATCGATTGAGCAGTAGTCGGGATTTTAATTGGTTTAATATCCGCTGCAAAGTCCATTTCTTCCGCAATATTGCCTTCGATATCAGCAAGTCCATTATCTTGTTTTTGCTGTTCAGCTTCAGTGCCATCAATTGTATCGCCATCAGCAGAAACTGATAAAGTATCACTTGCATGACCAACAAGATATTTACCATCAGCATTCACTAAATATCCGTTTTTGTCCATATAGAAATTACCAGCGCGTGTATACATAATATTGCTGTATCCGTCTTCACCAATCACACCTGTATCATCCGGTGCGCCATTAGCATCGCCTACCATGAAGAAGCCTTCACCAGAGATTGCTAAGTCTAATACACGTGCAGTTGTTTGTAATGACCCTGAACCGTGCACTGTGTCAATTGCCGCAAGTTGTGAACCTAAGCCAACCTGCACTGCGTTTACACCACCGCGCGTTTGCGTAGGTGCAGAGGCACCTGTTTGCATTTGAGATACTAAATCTTTAAACACTACGCGTCCTTTTTTAAATCCATACGTGTTGACATTTGCAATGTTATTACCAATAACATCTAATTTTGTTTGGAAGTTTTTAAGACCTGAAATACCTGAATACATAGAACGTAACATAAGTTGTCGTTCTCCCTTCATTTTTGAATTGAATGGTGTGCCTCTATCAGTCAGCACACATAGGCTTCCTTACATTAAGAAGGTCCAGCCCTAGAGCACAATTGTGCCATCAATATTTGTAAACAGTTGTTGTTTTGCTTCCGTGCGATCCATTGCTGTAATGACAGTAGCATTTTTAGCACTGACGATTAAAGCTGCTTGATCCATCAAGACTAATGGTTGTTTGACACCTTTTGCATGCGCCTCAAATACTTTGTCAGATACAACTTGCCATTCTTGTTCAGTAATTGCAATATTACGCTCTTTAATGCGTTCATGTGCATGCTTACTTACTTTTAGCTCCTGTTTCGTTGCCTCTTGTAAATGTGCACTAAACGTTTGCTGTGAATTAATTGGCGTAGGTTGCTTTTGGCGAATAGTTGGATACAATGGAACACGATGAATTGAAAATTTATCCATCTTTCTCCACCACCTTTATTCGCTAATGACTGTAAATTCTTTTCCTGCTAGTTTTTTACCATTGTCTAATTCGTAATAAATAATGCCATCTTTATTGGATACAGAGACAACACGACCTTGTACATCTTGTTCGCCGTCTTTGTATGTAACATTTTTACCAATCAGCTTACTCGCTTGTACGAGTGGTGACTCTGTCGTTGTATTACTGTCAACTGTGCTCGTGTCTTTATTACCTAAAATCGCTGAAATATTACCAGGGTTAATTTCTTTACCATCTGCTAATATAAATACTGCTTCACCATCAACAAATTTCAATGATTGGATAACACCCGTACCTTCATTTACAACTGGCTTATTATCTTTATCTACTTCGTCTGTAATTTCATGCCATTTTACTTCTTTACCAACAAATGTTGTATAGTTCATCAGCTGTGTTTGTTGTTGAGACATTAATAATGACTCCATCGCCTTTGTCATATTTTGCATTTGTTCTAAAGATGAGAATTGCGCCATTTGTGCTATGAAATCACGGTCATCCATAGGGTTTGTTGGATCTTGATGTTGTAATTGTGTAATCAATAATTGTAAGAACGCATCTTTACCAAGCTCACTATTCCCTGTTTGTCTTGTAGGTGGTTTATAGCTTGAATAATAAAGGTCATTTGAAATTTTTGAATCTGCCATCGCTTACACCCCCTCGTTTTCTAAATAATCTGTAAAGGACATGCTGTCGTCGCTATCCTCTGTTGACTGTTCTTGCTCTTCTTGCTGTTGTTGTCTGAAGAAGTTATTAAAGAAGTTTTGATCTCGTTGCTGTCGATCGGCATCTTGTAATGACTGTGCAATATCAAGTCGATCTACTTGGATATTTTGCTGAACAAACGCTTGTTTTAATTGATGCGCTTGACTGTCTAGTAAGTCACGACCATGTGCAGTAGAAGCAAGCAGTCGCGCTGTAATTACTCCATCATTTTGTACAAGTTCAATTCGAATAGTCCCTAAATTTTCAGGATACAATTTTAACGTTAATCGGGTAATTCCTTGTGCATTTGATATTTGAGCCTTATTAATAATGGCCTGCATTTCTTTCAGTAATGCTTCCGATTGCGCTGGTTTAGCTGCCGGTAACGTTACTTGGAATGTGTCCGCTTTTGTTTGAACTGTATTTGCCGTCACCATCTCATTTGCACTTGTCTCTGTTTGTTTTGTCACTTGCACCTGCTGGACAACTTGCTGGAAGCCTTGTAGCGGAAGTGTGACAGTTGTTTTTGTCGTAACTTGTTGTGCCGTTTGCACCGTTTCAATCTGTGTTTGCAATGCTGTTAAAAAATTATTAACATTTGATAGCGCATTTTCTTGAGACATCGTTAAATCTGATTTTTGACCAACTAATTGCACCAATTTTAATGCTTGCAGGAGTTTCGTAGCATCTTCTGACGTTACTTGCCCTTCCCCTTGCAATGCAGCTACTAACTGCGTTTGCAATATTGGTGCTTGCACATCTACTAAAGCGAGTAGTTCCCAGACGTCGCTCGCTTGTTGATCTTCATCTAATAATTGTTGCACTAATTTTTGCAATTGCTCTTCATCAATATTCAGCGCAGCCATTACATTATCTAAATCCAGCATTTCATCCATTGCTACTGCTTTACCATCTTCCCCCACTTGAAGCATTAACAAGCCTTCATCATGTGGAATTTCTAGTAAATCTAGTAATTCATCAATAGATTTAGTATTTAATAATTCATCAACTTCAGCCAATTGATCGTTGTCCTGAGAATTAGTAGTCTGGGATGTTTTGTTTTGCTGATTTGTTGTTGCTACAGCCTTGTCAAATACTGAACCAAATTTTGATATTTTATCTTTTGCTGCCCCTGCATTTGTTGTCATTTCAGTACTACTAGCTTTGGAAGTAGCCGTACTAGACTTCGTAGCATTTGGAACAGGCATTTTCATCATCGCAATATTCATATTTTCACCTCCTTTTCATAAATATTTCTTATTGTTTAGCCATCATTTCTGTATACTTTGCCGCATCTTGCGGTTCCATCTTTTCTAGAATGGCTGCTAATTTATCAGGTTTTAAGCTCGATAAAATGCGAAGTGCCTGTGCATCACTCATTTTAATAAGTACAGGTGCTGCTGCTTTAGGTGACATCTTATCAAAAGTAGTTAAAATATCATTAAAATCTCGCTTCACATCGTCTTGCTCTCGTTGTAATTTTTCGATTTCAAATTGTAATCGCTCTTGCTCTGTCAATAACTTTTCTTTTTCAGTTGTCGTTGCATCCAATTTGCTTTGTAATTGGGCAATTTCAGCTTCTTTTTCTTGTATTTCTGCCTTTAAGCCAACAACCTTTGAATCATCTATTACAAGCGCATCTTTTGCTTGTTGTTCATCTGATTGCACAAATGGTAAGTTGCTTACTGCCTTTTTCCCTAAATCAAAGACGTTCGTATCCATTAACGTTGCCACTACAAGTAACACCGCTACGACGAACATAACAGGTATTAATATCCAGATAAAAAACTTTTGGAAACCTCCTGATTTACGCGTTGGCTGTTGTTCTTCTAATTCAGTTTTAATACGATTGACCTTTTTTGCCATGAAATCACCTGATTTCTTTCTTGAAATACGTAAGTGAAGAAATTTCATCTAAAAATATGCTCTCAATGCGGTCTTGTTCTTGTTGGAAAGATTGATAATCTTTTTCTCGCATTTTTTCAAATTTACGTACTTCCAAGTTTTTTTCTAATAGTTTTTCTTCGTGCCAATTCATTTTCGAACGTGCTTGTATAACTTTTTGTTGTACATCAGCAATCGTTTTTTCGAGGCTATCAATAAAACGAGCATAGTGATGAATTTCTTCTATTGATGACCCAACAGCTAAACGTTCCTGCTGAAATTCTAATAAATCCTCTTTCTTTTTCAGCAATTCATAGAGCTTTGTGGCAACCTCTTCAAAAGAACGAACAGATTCTTTATAAGCAATTTCTGTTTCATTCTTTTCTTGCTCTCGAATGGTTAATACTTTTTCAAAACGATACATATAAGTAACCATCCTATCTGCCACCACCGTTCGATAATGTAATTAACTCATTCTTACTTTCCTCAAGCGTTACCTTATCTAAATACCCTTGCTTTAAATATGAAGTAATAAGTGGTTCATAATAAATGGCTTCATCTATTTCTTTAGATGTCCCACGTTTATATGCACCGATATTAATTAAATCCTCTGATTTGTCATATGTATAATAGAGCTCTCGTAAGCGCTCTGCAGCCTTTTTATGCTCCGGTTCTGCAACATGATTCATCAAACGACTAACGCTTTTCAGTACATTTATAGCTGGATATTGCCCTTTATTGGCAAGGTTACGATCAAGAACTATATGACCATCTAAAATACCTCGAACTGTATCAGCAATCGGTTCATTCATATCGTCTCCGTCTACTAATACCGTATAAAACGCCGTGATAGAGCCTTTTTCATTCGTCCCAGTGCGTTCTAATAACTTCGGTAAAATGGCAAAGACAGAAGGTGTGTAACCCTTCTGAGCAGGTGGTTCTCCCGTTGCAAGACCGATTTCACGCTGTGCCATTGCTACTCGCGTTACAGAGTCCATCATCAACATGACATTTAAGCCACGATTTCTAAAATATTCTGCAATTGCTGTCGCTGTAAATGCACCTTTAATGCGCATCAGTGCAGGTTGATCAGAAGTAGCCGCCACAACAATCGAACGGCTTAAACCTTCAGGACCTAAATCTCGTTCAATAAATTCACGTACCTCACGACCACGTTCTCCAACTAACGCAATAACATTTAAATCTGCTTGTGTATTGCGTGCAATCATTCCGAGTAACGTACTTTTACCAACCCCAGAGCCGGCAAATATCCCTACACGTTGTCCATTGCCGACAGTCAGCATACCATCAATCGCTTTTACACCAACCTCAAGTCTTTCATTGATCGGTGGACGAGTTAATGGATTAGGTGGGTCTTGTTCAGTAGGTACTGACATTAAGCCCTTCGGTAACAATGTACCGTCAATCGGATTGCCCATTGAATCTAGCACTTTACCGATTAGTTCGGGTCCTACTTTGATTTCAAGAGGTGCTCCTGTGCCTTCCACTAAGCATCCAATCGATATTTCGCGGAGCGAGGTAAAGGGCATCAAGACGACAATTTCATCTTTAAACCCAACGACCTCTGCCAAAATGATTTGATGTCCATTTTTCGATGTTTCAACATGAATTTTACAGACATCACCTATGGAACTATCAGGACCTTGCGACTCAATCATCAAGCCGACAACTCTCGTTACTCTACCAAACTTTTTAAAAGTAGGTATATTAGGAATTTGTTCGATTAATTGAGCCGTTTTCATCTAGATCATTCCTTACTTTCTAATATTTCATGTAGCTTTATTCTCAGTTCATTTAATTGCTCGTCAATACTTACTACAATCCGACCGTGATTCGTTTCGATATAACAATCTGTGTCATTTTCGAAATCTTCATTTACAAATATCATAAATGGTACGTCTGTCGGGAACATTTCTGCCAATTCATCGCGATTCGCTGTAATTAAAGCATAGTATGTAGGAGAAACGTAGATTTTTATTTCTTTCATTTCTCTCGCCTCTTTGAGCCCTCTTTGTACAATCGATAAAAACAGTTCATCGTTGTGCTCTAACGAAGCCCCTATGATACGTTGTGCAACTGTTAAACCTAGCTCCAAAATAATCGCTTCTTGGTCTTCGATATATTTCTTAGCATTCTCCCCAGCTTGAGCAATAATGTCATTCGCTGTTTGAAGGGATTGTGCCATCGCTTCAGCTGCTCTGTTTGTACCATCTTCATAGCCTTGACCATAGCCTTCGTCATACGCTTCTTGCACACGATTCGGGCGTTCTTCTTCCCAGCTTTGTTTCATATGTTCAATTTCTTGGAAGTGTATTTGCTTCTCTTGCTCAAAAGCTTCCCGCTCATCTTGAATCGTAGCTCGAGCCTCTGCAAGTAAACGATCACGCTCTGCAAATACTTCTTCCATTGTCATATGATGTTGGGATGTTTCATCTGTTCCCATTTCGGGTATATCAAACATATCACGAATTTGTATCTTCTTAACATTATCGCCATTGGACTGTGCATAGACAGAACGGATGATTCTAGACAATGACGTCATCTCCTCCACCACGTGCAATAATAATCTCACCAGCATCTTCTAAGCGGCGAATAACAGCTACAATTCGTGATTGTGCTTCTTCTACGTCACGCAGACGAACTGGCCCCATAATTTCCATTTCTTCTTTGAACGTATCTGCCATTCGTTGTGACATATTTCGGAAAATAATATCTTTTACTTCTTCGCTTGAAACTTTCATTGAAAGCAGTAAATCTTCGTTTTCACAATCACGAATAACGCGCTGAATTGAACGATTGTCTAGCGTCACGATATCTTCAAATACAAACATGCGTTTTTTGATTTCTTCTGCAAGCTCTGGATCTTGAATTTCAAGCGCATCGAGAATCGTTTTTTCTGTTTGTCGATCAACACCATTTAGTACTTCTACGACCGCATCAATACCACCCGTTTCAGTGTAATCTTGCGTAACAGTCGAAGATAGTTTACGTTCTAATACTGACTCAATTTCACTAATGACTTCTGGTGAAGTTGATTCCATCATTGCGATACGTTTCGCAATATCAGCTTGTACTTCTTGCGGCAATGAAGATAAAATCACACCCGCTTGCCCAGCTTCTAAATAAGATAGAATAAGGGCAATTGTTTGTGGATGTTCATTTTGAATAAAGTTAAAAATTTGGGCAGGATCTGCTCTACGTGCAAAGTCGAATGGACGCACTTGTAATGAGGAAGTCAAACGATTAATAATTGTTTGGGCTTGCTCCATACCTAATGCTTTCTCTAATACCGTCTTCGCGTAACCAATACCACCTTGTGTAATGTAATCTTGCGCAAGTGCAATATTGTGGAATTCTTCAATAATTTCTTCTTTTACATTTGCTTCTACTTTTTTAACACTTGAAATTTCTAACGTTAAACGTTCGATTTCTTCCTCAGTTAAATGTTTATAGACAGAAGCTGAAACCTCAGGCCCGAGTGAAATTAACAAGAGTGCGGCCTTTTGTTTTCCGCTTAATTCCTTATCTTTCTTGGACACAGCAGAACCTCCTAGTTAGTCTTCCGCAATCCAACTACGCAGTAACTTCGCAAAATCGTCTGGCTTTTCTTTCGCCATTTTTTCAAGTTGCTTACGACGCATTGTAGCTTCCGTTTCAATTTCTTCATTAATATCATCAATTATCAATTCTTCTTGTTCTTCTAGGATACTAAGCTCTTCTTCTTCTTTCGCACGTTTACGTGAGCGGATAATGAAGAATGCAAGTAATAGAATAACAGCTAGTAAAATGCCTCCGACTACCCAAACCCACCATGGGATAACAGGTGTCTCAGCAGCAGTATCTGCTACCTTACCATTTAACTGTTGGACTGAGATAGCGACTTTTTCATCAATTTGTTCTTGTGTAAGTTCCGCCGCTACATCTTTTGAAATTGTTGTACGAACAATCGTACTTAAAATTTTCTCGATATCTTGTTGGACACCATCTGGTAGTGATGCCGCGTCTGTAGCTGTCGGTGGCTCTACAATTACTTGAATGCCAATATCTTGGATTTTATAAGGTGCTTCTTGTATATCTTTACGGATACGATTGACGTCATTATTGATTGTTTCTTCTGTACGTTCGTAATCTCCGTCTCCTGATGCACCTTCATTGTAAGTAGTGAAATTATCCGTTGTTGTTTCAGCTTCAGGTGTACCTACTGCCGCGTTACCATTTCCAGAATATTGCTCAGTTATACGTTGGGCGCTAATCGCAATCCCTTCCATATTCTCTTCGTCAACTGGTGTCACTAAGTTTTCTTCACGATTTTCTTTTTTAAAGTCAATGTCTGTCGTAACAGAAACAATGACTTTATCTTGCCCCATCAGCGTTCCTAGCATCGTTTGCACTTGACGTTGCAAGTCACGTTCTACCAATTTCTTCATTTGCAGTTGACCTGTAGCTGTCGTTGTCGATGTGCCATCGGCCGTTGCAGCATTTAAATCAAAGAAATCGGAGTATTGGTTAGAGATCACAATGTTATCTGTTTTTAAATTTGGAATGCTTTTTGCCACTAAGTTGTACATTGTGGCAATTTGTTGTTCAGTAAACTTATAACCTGGATCTGTATTTAACACAATGGATGCAGTCGCATCTTCTTTAACATCTTGAAGGAAAACGCCCTCTTCAGGAAGGGTAATCATTACTTTTGCATCTTTCACGCCTTCAAGATTTTTGATTAGCTTGGCGATTTCTGTTTCAGTCGCAGCTTTCTTTAATAAATTAAATTCATTATCAGTCATACCGAAGCCAGAGCTATTGGCAAATGAGTAATCGATTGTGCCAGTTTGAGGATAGCCCTCTGATGCAAGTTGGACCAATAACGAATCGACCTGTTCTTGTGGCACTAATATGGACGTTCCACCTGGAGCAATCTCATATTTTACGCTCTTTGAATCCAAAGCTTCTTTCACTTTACCGATTTCACTTGTTGATAAATCTTTATAAAGTGGAACATATGTAGTTTTATTAGCAAAAAATGTAATGATAGCTGCAAGTACTATTACACCAACTACTGAACTTATCATTACTATTTTTTGTGTTTTACTTCGACTTGTCCAAAATTGGCTGGTGTCGTTTTTTATTTTTGTCAATCGTTCATTCATTACGAATCCTCCGGTTATAGTGAATAACCTAGCAATCAATAATTCGCGATAACAGTGGAATCCCATGGAAGCCAGTACTGTACATAATCATGAAGTCCAAGGGAAGCCCAATTAATAGGATGGGTGTCTATTGGCACCAATCCTATTAATTAGACACTCATTCGCATTATTTCTTGGTAAGCTTCAATCACCTTATTGCGAACTTCAATTGTTGCATTTAATGTAATGCTTGCTTTTTGAGATGCTATCATTACTTCATGCAACTCCACATCTTCACCAGTTATTAGCTTTTGTGTAAGATTATCAGAAGTGATTTGCTGATCATTCACTTTCGCTATTGCCTCTTTTAACGTATTCGCAAAGCTCTGTTGCGCTTCGTAGGGTGTCGTATTCAGTTTATTTGTTTCATTTACCACCTGCGTTGGTGTCATTAGTGAAACGGACGAAATTGCCATTATGTATCCATCCTTTCTTCTGGTTATTTACCAATTTCTAATGCTTTTGTCAGCATCGACTTATTCGCATTTAAAACAGTTATGTTTGCCTCGTAAGAACGTGTAGCAGACATTAAATCCACCATTTCCTTTAAGGGATCAACATTCGGCATGCTCACATAGCCATCTGCATTCGCATCCGGATTTGTTGGATCATACACTAATTTGAAAGGCGTTTCCGTGTCTTCCTTAATTTGCGAAACTTTCACACCGTTTCCGACTCCAGCTTTAGCATTTTTACCGATAGCCACATTCAAAAAATTAGAAAATCGTCCTTCTTGCGCAGAAAAAGTAACCGACTTCCTTCGGTATGGCTCCCACTCCCCATTGACTTGTTTAGCACGAGTAGTATCCACGTTTGCCATATTCGATGAAATAACATCCATTCGTAAACGTTGTGCTGTCAAAGCAGAGGCAGTAGTATTCATTCCATGGAAAATAGACATTTATTACTTACCTCCTTTGATAACTGTATTGAGTGTATTCAACTTACCATTTACACGGTCAATTAAAGCATTGTAGTAAATTTGATTTTCCGCAAGCTTCGTTTGTTCTGCATCCATATCTACAGCATTTCCGTTATTTCGATATCGCATGTTAGTCAAGTTACTAACACCTGGTGTCGACTGCTTGATTTCAAAATCATAATGCCTACTATCTGTGCGATATGCTGAAATCGCAATTTGTTGCTCATTCGCTAACATATCCTTAAAACTTACATTTTTCGCCTTATAATTCGGTGTATCGACATTCGCAATATTATTTGCGATTGTTTTATGATTCAAAGTTGCATAGGAAAGTCCGTTTTCCAGGCTACTAATAGTTCCTCCAAATAAGTTCAAAACCATTCACCTCATTTTATTTCAATCTATGTACTTCTTATTTTATCCAATAATACAATTGTAATTAAGATGCTACGTAGTGTCTATTGTCTTTTGTCACTTTTTAATAGTATATACGCCCTATTTTTTCGATAAATCAACCAGGACAAATATGCCCCACCCCTTGGCGCACTAGATTCCGCGCCGTTTCGCCTTATTTCTAGTTATTTTACACTATTTCGACAGTGTTTACTGTATTAGTATCAAATATCTCCCTTTTTATTACTACAAAGGATTGGATTTAAATACCAAATAGTGATTTTTCATTAAAAAAAAGTACCTTTTTACTATTTTTGGCGTGGTAATATAAATAACTCCCAAAAGGCAATTAGGAGTGGTTTGATGTAACGACAAAATGTGACTTAGATAAGGATAATCCGTACATAATGTATGTTTTTCACTCCAAGTGGACGGATTTCAGCAACTTTAGTTTCAATCTTCTGAGAACATTTAGCGCACCTATCTATCCATTCAGCGTAGCGTTAGCATACATTCAGCCATAACATTTTTACGACAACTCGACGGCTCATCGTTTTATCCATTTTAGCTAGGAGCGCCGTATACTTATCTTTTGAAAAACAAAAACATCAAGAATAAACTTCTTGATGTCCTTGTCGACACTATGTTATTATGTATCATTTTTTAAACAAGACAAGCCCTATCACCTAGTATTCTGTAAAAATGAGACATTTGACCTTCACAAAAATGTCACATATACCATTCTAAGGTCTCAATGCTTACTTTTACATATTTCATTGCTTTACGAGCCATCTAAACGTTCATGCATTCCTATCGAACAAATATAGACAAAAAAGCTCCCTCAAAACATTTTGAGGGAGCACAGCTTGTCGACAAAAGGGATTAAGAATAGAATTCTTAATCCCTTTTTGTTATTTCCTTTGTAAAAAATGGGTTCTTACTTTCATTTTGACCATACTCTTAGAGTATTTCCTCTCTATGAAGCCGTTTGCCATGTCCAAGTAGCAAGCTTTTTTAAATTCAGGGCAGCAAAAGTAGGCATCGCCTGCATGGACAATTTTTTTAGACCTCTTAAGGTTGTCTATCGCATACCATGCTTTTCTTTTGCATCCGCAAAGACACGTTCTATCGTTTCTTTGCGCTTTGCATAATTTGTTTAATATCATAGGAATGGCGCAAAAGTTCAGCTTCTTCCATATAGGTTTCCCACATATGGATAGATAAACGAAAAATCAATCGCTGCCTCTAGTTTTCGGACTAAATGGTCTTGTGGCACCAATTGGTCAATTGTCAGCATTTCTAATTGTTCACGTTCATTGATTTGATTCTTCGTCATCATTTTCCATCACCCCAAATAAATTAATTTATTTATAGTTGATTGATAGCAATTCATATCAAGTTGATTGGAGCGAAGGGCGGGCGACTCCTGCGGGAAAGCACAGAACGTAAGACGAGGGCACTCCGCGCGTTAGCGAGGGTTGCGGCTTACGTGTGTGCCCGCGGAAAGCGCCCGAACGTAGCGGAAATCAACGGCAGTAGACAGCTATTTTTATTTTAAAATGAAAAAAGACTGTAGGCAAACTCGAAATTTTTCGAGTTTGTCTACAGTCTGAGCTCCCTCAAAACATTTTGAGGGAGCAACTTTCATTATTTCATTTTAATTTCAGCTAGTGCGTTTAAGAACTTATCGTTTAATACTTTAATATAAGTTCCTTTCATACCTAGAGAACGTGACTCAATTACACCCGCTGATTCAAGTTTACGTAATGCATTGACAATCACTGAACGAGTAATGCCTACACGGTCTGCAATTTTTGAAGCAACTAATAAGCCTTCGTTGCCATCTAGCTCTTCAAAAATATGTTCAATCGCTTCTAATTCACTATATGAAAGTGAGTTAATCGCCATTTGTACTACAGCTTTGCTACGTGCTTCCTCTTCAATTTCTTCCGATTTTTCACGTAAAATTTCCATACCTACTACTGTTGCACCGTATTCAGCTAAAATTAAATCATCATCTTCAAATTGTGCTGATAAACGAGCTAAAATTAATGTACCTAGACGCTCACCGCCACCAACGATTGGTACGATAGTTGTTAAAGCACTTTGGAATAAATCTTTATTTTCTACTGGGAAAGCAGTATGTTCGTTGTTGATATCTAAATTTGATGATGTTTCAGAAATTGTAAACAGGCTATGTGTATATTCTTCTGGGAATTGACGCTCTTCGAACATTTTTTTCATACGCTCGTTTTCGATTTGTTGGTGAATTGAGATACCTAAAAGCTTCCCTTTACGGCTAACAATATACACGTTGCTATCAATAATATCACCTAATGTATCAGCCATTTCCTTAAAGTTTACCGGTTTACCAGCAGATGCTTGAAGCATCGAGTTAATTTTACGTGTTTTTTCTAATAAATTCATTTTTATGTTCCTCCTATAAATAATCGATACCGTATTTATTTAATATTCTAAAGTTTTTCACAATTGAATGGTACTATCATGCCTTGCCTACAAGATAAACTGTGACAAATCTTTGTTTTTCACAATACCTGCCAACTTTTGGTCAACATACGCAGCTGTAATTTCGATTTGCGCCGGTGCAATTTCAGACGCTTCAAACGATAGTTCTTCTAACAAGCGTTCTAAAATGGTGTGTAGTCGACGCGCTCCGATATTATCTGTTTCTTGGTTAACCTCTGTAGCAATTTCTGCAATACGTTCAATTGCATCTTCTGCAAAATTGATCACTACACCTTCTGTTTCTAATAATGCTTTATATTGCAAAATAAGCGACTGATCGGGTTCTTTTAAAATACGAACAAAGTCTTGCTTCGTTAATTTTTCAAGTTCAACACGAATAGGGAATCGTCCTTGTAACTCTGGAATTAAATCTGATGGCTTTGACATATGGAAAGCTCCTGCTGCAATAAAAAGCATGTAGTCTGTTTTGACAGCGCCATACTTCGTCGTAACAGTCGAACCTTCAACAATCGGTAAAATGTCGCGCTGCACACCCTCACGTGAAACATTGGCAGAAGAGTTCGTATCTTTGCTCGCAATTTTATCGATTTCATCAATAAAAATAATACCAGATTGTTCTGCTCTAGCAATCGCTTCTTGTGACACCTCATCTGCGTCGATCAGCTTATTTGCTTCCTCTATAGTTAAAATACGTCGTGCATCTTTAACTTGCACTCTGCGCTTTTTCTGTTTTTTAGGCATTAAGCTAGACAACATATCTTGCATACCACTATTCGCAGACATATCCATTCCCGTACCTTGTAATGCATCAAAAATCGAAGGACTTTGCTCTGTTACTTCAACCGTAACCCACTCATTTTCTAATTTACCATTGCGTAAATCGATTGCGATTTGAGCACGTTTTGAGCGTACTTCCGTTTCTTCAGAAGATGTATCATCATGTGTTTGTTGTTCTTTGCCACCAAATAACATTTCAAACGGGTTTTGCATAGCTTGTTTTTTACGTAAAGAAGGGACAAGTAATTTTACAATGGCTTCATTCGCCAACTCTTCCGCTTGCTCCTTCACAGACTCCATCATTTCTTCCTTCACAAGACGATGAGAAGCCTCCACAACATCGCGTACCATAGACTCTACATCACGTCCAACATAGCCCACTTCTGTAAACTTCGTTGCTTCAACTTTCACGAACGGCGCACTCGTAAGCTTGGCAATTCTCCTTGCAATTTCAGTCTTCCCAACTCCCGTCGGTCCAATCATTAAAATATTTTTTGGAATTACTTCAGCCTTCATTTCATCCGCTAAAAGCGAACGACGATAACGATTACGCAGCGCGATCGCTACAGCTCTTTTTGCCTCATTTTGCCCTACAATAAAACGATTCAAATGCTCAGTAATTTGTCTTGGCGTTAAGTTTTGTGGTGTCATTAGTTAAGTGCCTCCACGATAATATTATGGTTTGTAAATACACAAATTTCAGCAGCAGTTTCTAATGCTGCCTCCGCAATCTCACGGGCAGTCATTGACTCACCTGCATATTTTTTTAGCGCACGACCTGCTGATAATGCATAATTCCCACCAGAACCAATTGCTAAAATCCCGTCATCAGGTTCTATAACTTCTCCCGTACCAGACACAAGGAGTAGTGTAGTTTTATCCATCACGAGTAGCATCGCCTCTAACTGACGTAGCATTTTATCGCCGCGCCATTGTTTTGCTACTTCTACAGCAGCACGCTGTAAATTCCCATTATATTCGTTTAATTTCGCTTCAAACATTTCAAAAAGTGTAAAAGCATCGGCTACAGAACCTGCAAAGCCAGCTAACACCTGCCCATTAAACAGACGTCTGACCTTCCTAGCAGTGCCTTTCATAACAACCGCATTACCAAGTGTCACTTGACCATCGCCAGCCATAGCGCACCCGCCATTATGATGTACCGCAAATATCGTAGTTGCATGGATTTGTCCCATTTACTTTCCTCCTTAGCCTCTATTATGCCCTCGGATGGGCATTCATATATGTTTGACGAAGATGCTCATTTGTTACATGCGTATAAACCTGTGTTGAAGTTAAATGCGCGTGGCCCAGTAATTCCTGCACCGTCCGTAAATCCGCGCCATGATTTAGTAAATGTGTTGCAAAAGTATGGCGAAGCATATGTGGGTATATTTTCGTATGGAGTGAGGTGTTGTCAATCATTTCATTTAAAATATGACGCACCCCTCGTGGCGTAAGTTCCCCGCCACGCATGTTGACAAATAATTGCTGATGATTTGTTTGTTTCATCAACCGTGGACGAGCCTGCTCTATGTAGTGCTGTATTGCTACACTTGCAAATTGACCAAATGGTATAATGCGTTCTTTTCTTCCTTTACCCATTACTCGAACGATAGAATAACGGAAATCTATATCATCTACCATAATGGATGTCAGCTCGCTCACACGAATGCCCGTTGCATATAGTAATTCTAAAATAGCCATATTGCGCAACGATTTCAAATCATCTCCTACATTCGCATTAAAAAGCTGCATCAATTCTTCCTCATAGAAAAAACTAGGTAAACGTGATTCTTTTTTCGGATGGTAGAGCGATCGAAAAGCACCATCATCCATGCCGTGCTGTTTATTTAAAAAGCGAAAAAAGGAGCGGATTGATGAAATTTTTCTTGATACAGACGTTCTTGCTTTCTTTTCATCGTACAACTTCGTTACATATAGACGTGCATGTATATACTCAACACTACTTAAATCATTAACGCCCTCTGCCTGTAAAAACGCTAAAAAATCTAATAGGTCTGATTCATATTCTCGCACAGTATGAACAGAGAAGTTTTTTTCAACTTGGATGTAAAGCATAAACTGTTCAAGTGCTTCTTGGGACGAAACTAACATGAAAGATTCACCACCAATAAATTATTCGTAACCTTCTCTCATTACTATTACCAACAAATTCAAATGGTAAAACAATGATTGCCATCTTATTCAAATTGTCGTTTAGTAATCCTTAAAAAACATACATATTGACACTATACCTATCTTCGTAATATAGCAAGTGAAAATGGTTATATTTTGAGAAAATCTCTATACAAAATAATAAAATACGTGTAAATAAGCATTTTGTCTACACAAAAGAAAAAGCCTCTAAGAGTATATCAACTTTTAGAGGCCTTTGGCAATTAAATTGTTTGTGAATTCACAAAATTGCGAATTGTATCCATTGCGCGTGTAGCATGCATTTCTGCACGTTCCGGTTTAGAGCGACGTCCAGGTGGCAATTCAGGGAAAATACCGAAGTTGACGTTCATTGGTTGGAAGTTTTTAGATTGCGCTTCTGTTATATAACGCGCCATACTTCCTAAAGCCGTCTCGAATGGGAAAATAATTGGCTCTTGTCCCAACGTCAAACGCGCCGCATTAATACCTGCAATTAAGCCACTACCTGCAGATTCAACATAACCTTCTACACCTGTCATTTGACCAGCAAAGAAAATATTTTTTTGTTCACGTAACTGGTATGTTTTTTCTAGTACTTTCGGTGAATTAATGAAAGTATTTCGATGCATAACACCATATCGTACAATTTCAACATTTTCTAGCCCAGGAATGAGTTGCAGTACTTCTTTTTGAGGTCCCCATTTTAAATGCGTTTGGAAACCAACAATATTATAAAGTGTTCCTGCAGCATCATCTTGGCGCAGTTGTACAACAGCATATGGACGTTTACCAGTTTTCGGATCTTCAAGACCTACTGGCTTCATCGGTCCAAACAACATTGTTTTCTCACCGCGCGCTGCCATTACTTCAATCGGCATACAGCCTTCAAAGTAAATTTCTTTTTCAAATTCTTTTAATGGCACTACTTCAGCTTCGATTAACGCCTGGCGGAAACGATCAAATTCTTCCTTTGTCATAGGACAGTTTAAATAAGCCGCTTCACCTTTATCGTAACGAGATTTCAAATAAACTTTGTCCATATCGATGCTATCTTTTTCAATAATTGGTGCTGCTGCATCGTAGAAATATAGATAATCAAGTCCCGTTAAACCTTGAATTTTTTCAGCTAATGCTTTAGATGTTAGTGGGCCTGTTGCAATAACTGTAATACCTTCTGGAATTTCGGTAACTTCTTCATGGATTACTTCTACTAGGGGGTGATTTTTCACCGCTTCTGTTACATAGCCAGCAAACTCATGGCGATCCACAGCAAGTGCTCCACCTGCTGGTACCGAGCAAGCATCTGCCGCTTTTAAAATAACAGAATCCAATAGACGCATTTCTTCTTTAATAACACCAACAGCATTTGTTAATGTATTTGCACGTAGCGAGTTTGAACAAACAAGCTCTGCAAATTTATCAGTATGGTGGGCAGGTGTTTGCTTTACAGGACGCATTTCATAAAGTTTAACTTTTACACCACGCTTAGCGATTTGCCAAGCAGCTTCACTACCTGCAAGGCCTGCACCTATTACATTTACTACTTGTTCCGTCATGTTCTTACCATCTTCCTATCATTGAGTTGGCGTCTCTTCATAGTCACATTTTGTACATTGAATTTGGACACCTTTTTTTAATTTTTTCTCTACTAATAATGCACTACATTTTGGACACGGTCTACTAATCGGCTTGTCCCATGAAACAAATTCGCACTCTGGATACTGATTGCATCCATAAAATAAACGCTTTGTTTTACTTTTGCGTTCCACAATTTCCCCTGTTTCACAAGAAGGGCATTTAACGCCAATTGGCTTCATAATCGCTTTCGTGTTTCGACAATCTGGGAAGTTCGAGCAAGCCATAAATTTCCCATAGCGTCCTAGTTTGAAGACCATTGGTGAACCACATTTTTCGCAGTCCTCACCGGCTGGCTCATCTTTTATAACGACTTTCTCCATTTCAGCATCTGCATGCTTTACATGAACTTCAAAATCTTTATAAAATTCGTCGATTACTTCAACCCACTTACGACTACCTTCCTCCACATCATCAAGGTCTTGTTCCATTTTGGCTGTAAATTCGATATTGATAATATCCGGGAAGAACTCTAGCATTTGTTGGTGCACGATTTCCCCAAGCTCTGTTGGCATAAATCGTTTTGCATCTAGCACAACATAGCCTCGACGTTGAATTGTATCAAGGGTCGGTGCATATGTCGATGGTCGCCCTATGCCTAACTCTTCCATTGTTTTTACAAGTCGTGCCTCTGAATAGCGTGGTGGTGGCTGTGTGAAGTGTTGCTTCGGCTCGATTTCAAGTGATTTCACTTGATCGCCAACTTCCATTTCAGGTAGAAGTTTCGTCGTCTCTTCTGTTTGATCATCCGTACCTTCTATATAGAGCTTCATAAATCCAGCAAATTTGACCTGTGAGCCGTTTGCACGGAATAAAACATCACCATGTTGAAGGTCTACAGCAACTGTATCTAGTACAGCTGGTGCCATTTGACTTGCAATAAAGCGCTCCCAAATCAAACGGTATAAGCGAAGTTGATCGCGGCTAAGAACCGTTTTTAACTCTTCTGGTGTACGCATTGTGCTTGTAGGACGGATTGCTTCATGGGCATCTTGTGCGTTTGACGCTTTTTTTGCCTGTTTCGTTTCTGTTGAAATATATTCTTTGCCGTACTTCGTTTCAATGTAAGAAACAGCTTCCGTTTTTGCCGTTTCCGATATACGTGTTGAATCTGTACGCATATATGTGATTAAACCGACTGTTCCTTCTTTTTTACCAATATCAATACCTTCATATAATTGCTGTGCAAGCATCATCGTTTTCTTTGCACGGAAATTTAGCTTACGCGCTGCTTCTTGTTGTAATGAAGAGGTAGTAAACGCAGGTGCAGCATTTCGTTTACGTTCTTTTTTCGTCACATTCACGACTTCAAATGCTGTTCCTTTAACATTTTTTAAAATCGCTTTTACTTGCTCTTCATTCGTTAATTTAATTTTGTCTTTGCCATTTCCATAGTACAATGCATCGAACGTCTTCTTCCCTTTTTCAAAAGAGCCTTCAATCGTCCAATACTCTTCTGGCTGGAAGTTTTTAATTTCGTTTTCACGATCAATAATCATGCGTAGTGCAACTGATTGTACACGCCCTGCTGATAAGCCCTTTTTAACCTTTTTCCAAAGAATTGGACTAATGTTATAGCCTACTAGTCGATCGAGCATACGGCGTGTTTGTTGTGCATCTACTAAATCCATATTAATGGCACGTGGATTTTTAAAGGATTCTAAAATAGCATCCTTTGTAATTTCATTGAAAACAACTCGACAATCGGAGTTAATATCAATATTTAATGCAGTCGCAAGGTGCCAAGCAATCGCTTCTCCCTCGCGGTCTGGATCGGCCGCTAGATAGACTTTCTTCACTTTTTTCGCCGCAGACTTAAGTTCCTGTAAAACAGGTCCTTTTCCGCGAATAGTAATATATTTAGGTTCATAATTATTTTCAGTATCTACACCCATTTGACTTCGTGGTAAATCACGCACATGCCCAACAGATGCTTTTACTTTATATTTTTTTCCTAAATAACGTTCAATTGTTTTTGCTTTTGCTGGTGATTCTACAATCACTAAATAATCCGCCATCTATGTCTCCCCCTTAGCGAGGTTTATTGCTAATTTTTTTAAGTTACCTGTTGCAAAATGTATAACAGATTTTAAGATAATGCAACTTTTTTTCAATTTTTGCTAGAAAAGAGCGAAAGTGTTTCAACGATTTGTTGCCCATCGCACACGGGTATAGCTCCTTCGAAAAGTAATTTATTCGTACCTTTTGACTGCTCTTTGTTAATCGGTCCTGGTACAACAAATACGTCTTTGCCTTGCTCTAATGCACATTCAGTCGTAATTAACGTCCCACTTTTCACTGCCGCTTCCGTCACAACTAACGCTTGAGACAGACCACTGATCAAACGGTTTCGCATAGGAAATTGCCATTTTGCTGGTTTGAAATAAGGTGGATACTCGGTAATAAGTAAATGACTTTCTGCCATTTTATTTGCGAGTGCTTCGTTTTCCTTAGGGTAAATATAATGAAAACCATGGCCTAACACTGCAATTGTTTGGCCGCCGAACTGAATCGTTGCTTGATGAGCCATCGCATCTGCACCTCGTGCAAGCCCGCTCACAACGATGTATTCGTGTTCAACAAGTGGTGGGACGATTAAGTCAATTGCATCTCTAGTATAGGCTGTAGCCTTTCTAGAGCCTATTATAGCGATACGCTTGTCTCTTGCCAGCAAGGCGCATTGACCTTTCACATACAATACAGTAGGTGGACTAGGTATTTCAAATAATTGCGCCGGGAAATATGGGTGATTAAAAGGTATGGGGAAAATATTTTCTTGTGCGTAAAGCTCTACAAATGGCAAGTTCAGTACGCGTTTAAAATCCAAAGACAGGTCCAAGGCTTTTTGCTTTGGGATTTGTAATGCGTTAGCAATGTCTTTAGGATACGCATGTTCAAAATAGCTTAATACATCCACCGGGGACAATAACTGTTGAAGTTTTTGGAGTGGTAATGGATATACATAATGCAAAGCTAGTAATCTCTGTGTATCTACGGAGAAAATCATTTAAAAACCTCCTTTATAATAGAAGAAATTAAATGACCGCATTTTTCATTTCAACACAAATAAGTAGAACATAATGTGCATACACTCATATGCACACCTGAAAGAAGGCCTGTCCTGCAGCTTCACTATGTTGATTCTTTTCCATAGACGTTTCGAGTATGGAACATTCATAGTGAAGGAAAAGTCCAGACAAGGCTCTCTATACAGAGAAAAAGATGTAGCCACAATGTGCTACATCTTCCATTTTAATGGGTTTTACATTTTTCGTATAGCCCTTTTTCTTTAATTACTTTAATAAGTGTTTCACCGATAACAGATGGCGTTTCTGCTACTTCAATACCAGCGTCGTTCATTGCCTTAATTTTTTCAGCAGCCGTACCTTTACCACCCGAAATAATGGCACCAGCGTGTCCCATACGTTTTCCTGGAGGTGCAGTTTGTCCACCGATAAAGCCTACAACAGGTTTTGTCATATTCGCTTTAATCCACTCTGCTGCTTCTTCTTCAGCTGTACCGCCAATTTCCCCAATCATGACAACTGCATATGTCTCAGGGTCATTGTTGAATGCTTCCAATGCGTCGATAAAGTTTGTACCATTTACAGGGTCTCCACCGATACCGACAGCTGTTGTTTGACCAATACCAGCTTGTGTCAATTGGTGAACCGCTTCATACGTTAATGTACCAGAACGGGAAACAACTCCCACATGGCCTTTTGTATGAATATAGCCTGGCATAATACCAATTTTACATTCGTCTGCCGTAATAACACCTGGACAGTTTGGTCCTACTAAGCGTGTCTTTTTGCCTTCCATAAAGCGTTTCACCTTTACCATATCAAGGACAGGAATATGCTCTGTAATACAAATTGTTAATTCTAGTTCAGCATCAACAGCTTCTAAAATAGCATCCGCTGCGAAAGGTGCAGGTACATAAATTACTGATGTCGTTGCACCCGTTGCCGCTACAGCCTCAGCTACAGTATTAAATACAGGTACGCCTTCAATTTCAAGGCCTCCCTTACCAGGTGTAACGCCTGCTACGATTTTTGTACCATAATCAAGCATTTGCTTCGTATGGAATAGCGCCGTTTCGCCTGTAATCCCTTGTACAATTACCTTTGTATCTTTATTAATAAATACAGCCATTGTTCTCCCTGCCTTCCTTAGCCTACTAGTTCCACAATTTTTTGTGCGCCGTCAGCCATTGAATCTGCTGCCACGATGTTTAATCCAGATGCATTTAAAATTTCTTTACCAAGCTCTACGTTCGTACCTTCTAAACGTACTACTAACGGTACAGATAAACCGATTTCTTTGGCTGCTGTCACTACACCATCAGCGATTATGTTACATTTCATGATACCACCGAAAATATTAACAAAAATGCCTTTTACATGTGGATCAGAAAGGATAATTTTGAATGCTTCTGTTACTTTTTCGGCTGTTGCGCCGCCCCCTACATCAAGGAAGTTAGCCGGGCTTCCGCCGTAGTAACTAATTGTATCCATTGTTGCCATCGCAAGACCTGCACCATTGACCATACAGCCAATGTTGCCGTCTAATGAAATATAGCTAAGATCGTATTTTGAAGCTTCAATTTCTTTTGGATCTTCTTCGTCAAAATCACGTAATTCGACAATATCTTTATGACGATACAATGCATTTGCATCAAAATTGAATTTCGCATCTAGTGCGACAACTTCCCCTTGGCCTGTTACAACAAGTGGGTTAATTTCAACGATTGAAGCATCTTTGTCGATAAATGCTTGATATAAACCTAACATTAATTTAACAGCTTTCCCTACTAGGTTTGCTGGAATATTCATATTAAACGCCATACGACGTGCTTGGAAGCTTGTTAGTCCGATTACTGGATCCACTACTTCCTTGAAGATTTTTTCTGGGTTCGTTTCTGCTACTTCTTCAATATCCATGCCGCCCTCTTCTGAACCCATCACCGTTACACGGGATGTAGCGCGGTCTAATACTAAACTTAAATAATACTCTTTCTGAATATCTGAACCCTCTTCAATATACAAACGTTTTACTTCTTTTCCTTCTGGACCTGTTTGATGAGTTACCAAAATTTTTCCTAATAACTCTTTTGCGTACGTACGCACCTCATCAAGGTTTTTTGCGATTTTGACACCACCCGCTTTACCGCGTCCACCTGCATGAATTTGCGCCTTGACCACAGTAACATTTGAGCCAAGTTCCTTCGCTACCTTCACTGCTTCATCAGGGGAAAAAGCAACTTTTCCATTCGGTACTGCAACACCATATTTTCTTAGAATCTCTTTCCCTTGATATTCATGGATATTCATAATACATCCTCCCATCAAACATTTGCGTAAAATTGTTTTACTAACATAATCTATTCTAACGAAAGATTCTGATAAAGTCTACACTTTGTCTTTCATTCGGAATTTCTCTAAAATTATGACGCTTTCTGCTACTTCGTGTACTAAAACAGATAATTCTAATAGTCGGAATAATTTATTTTTTCTATACTTTCACTATGTTTCCGGTCTAAATGATAAATAAATGCAAAAACTTCAGCTACCGCTTGATATAATTCTTCAGGAATGGATTCATTTAAATCTAATTGTCCAAGTAATTGAACGAGGTTTGGGTCCTCGTAAATCGGCACATTATTTTCAGTTGCACGGGCCAATATATTTTCTGCTACTTTCCCTTTGCCTTTTGCCACTACCGACGGACTATCAAATTGTCCTAGTTTATAAGTAAGGGCAATCGCTTCTTTACGCGTCTTTTTTTCTTCACTCATATGCGGAAATCCACCCCACTATTTTCCTCCTGCTGTTGTACTACAGGGGTTGTTTTCTCTAGTTGAGCTTTTTCAAATTGTTTAAAAAAGACACCCGATAACTGATAATTTTTTTCCGCAAGGCCTATTTTTAACGCCGCTTTTAGCGGTTCAGCTAACGGAATAATTGCTGATTGTTCATTAAATACAGTCACTGTCACGATCCGATTTTGTACTTGCATATCGATAACCGTTTCCTTCATTGATTGCATCTGTAAATAAAATAATACCCGCGCATAGTTAGCATCAATCTTGCCATCTTCTTTCATACGCCCATTCCATTGTAATGTCGCATCCATTTTCTTTCCGAACAGCTCCAATGGTACTTGCATAACAAGTTGGTGTTGATGCCCATTCTCTCCTGAGGCGAGTTGCATGCCGTTCATCCGCGTCATTAACAGTTCTGCCGCTTCCTTTAGCTGTGGCGTAATTTGCGTCTCTTGCAGCAACGTATGGAGCTGTGGTTTTAATTGGTGAGCAATCGTTTGTAAGTCTGCTGATTTACTACTTAGCGCTGCCTCATAACTTATTCCTAGACTTTTTAAAACTGTTTTTAACGCATGTTCCATTGCTTTACTATCCATTGAATTTTGGACATGTGCATCTGCTTCTGTCAGCATTCGCTGAATCATTGGCTGTGGTGCTTCCATACTCGTCTTCACAAGATTTCGCATCAGCGCTTCATTGTGTAAAGGGGGTGTTACTGCCTGCTTAAACAGGGATAGCAAGTGTTCCTTGACAGAAAGTCCATTCGCATCTTGGGTAAATAATCGCTCTGGTGTATTTTGAGCAAATGCTTTCACTAGTTGCTCTTGCATTTGCTTCGCAAAAATCTCTACTGTTTGTTTATTTGCTGGTAATTGATTAAATCGATCAATTAATTGGTTTAGTTGTTGCTTTTGCTCATTCGTCAATAAACTTTGATTGGCCGTCCAAGTTTTTAACTGCTCTGTAAGCTGAGCTTTATTTTCTGGGTTTGTCGTTAAAATGGCTTGTATTACTTGACCAGCCTGTTGAAGTGGACCTTGTGCTACAGACTTGGCTTCATTTAACATCGACCAATTTTGTAAAGTAGCCTGTTGGGGTAATATCCCAGCTTCTTTTAATATATTTAATGCTTGCAATCGCTCATTCGCTGGAACAGCATTGTTCGTTAATAGTTGAATGGATTTTGCGAGCATCAACGCGCCTGTTTCTGCTTCAAATGGCTTTGCAATAGCAGACACTTGTTGCAACAAATTTTGCTTTACATTATCTTGCAATACGGAATCCTTTGCTAATAGCTGTGAAAAATTATCCATTATCGCTGTCATGCCTGATGTTTTTTGCCCGCTGATAAGCGCTTGAAAGATATCTTGAAGCATTGGCATTTTTAGTTCGACCATTTTTTGTAGCGCTTGCAAGGCATCCATTTTTGTTACACCTTCGGGTAATGCCTTCATCCACATCTCTGCTTGGATTAACTGCTCTTTTGAAATCGGAATTTGTGCCTTTATAAAATGCGCTAACACTTGCTGCATTTCCGTTGTTTTCGGTAAGTTCATGGAATCGAGCAGCTGATTAATTTGTTGGCTTGAAGATACCTCTTGCCCCATTGGCCCTGTGACAACTTTTAACTCCGTTTGCGGACTTGTACCAGTGACTTGAAAGAAATGGGCATCCCCAGCTTTTAATGGCACTTCCAGTTTAGCAATCATTTTTTGATTGCCCACTTGAATTTCTGCCGTTTGATCAGGATATAATTGTTTAATCGTGCCATGAAATACTTGTCCTTGTTTAAACGCAAGCGGTTGACTCGTTGGTGCTATAGTCGTTTGTTGCATTTGTATTGCATTAAATGATGTTGTCATCTAAATACTCCTTTCTTACATGGATTTGATCGGTTCAAATGACTTTCGGTGATGGACTGTTGGTCCGTATGTTTCCAGCGCCTCTAAATGTTGTTTCGTACCGTAGCCTGCATGCTGCGCAAAGCCATACATTGGAAATTCTTTATCTAATTGTTCCATATATTCATCCCTAGCCGTTTTAGCTAAAATGGAGGCTGCTGCAATGGCTAAGCTTTTTGCATCGCCTTTAATAATCGCATCCTGTGGAATCGCTATTGGTAGTGTCATAGCATCAACTAGTACATAATCGGGTTGAGTAGACAAAGATTCCACACTTGTTGTCATCGATTGTTTTGTTGCTTCATAGATGTTTAGTTCATCAATAGCTTGCGCAGATTGAAAATGGATAAAATAGCTAATCGCGTGTTCCTTTACCAAGGTAGCAAAGGCATTGCGTTTGTCTTTCGTTAATTGCTTGGAATCATTTAAACCAACAAGAGCTTCACAGTTTTTTGGCAAAATAACTGCAGCAGTTACAACCGGCCCAGCTAAAGGTCCACGTCCAGCTTCATCGACACCGGCAACGAATGCATCTTGTCCACCATAGCGTTGATCAAAGTCAATTTTTGCTTGATGTTCTTGCAATAGCTGTTGTTTTTTGTCTTGGCGTTTTTTCCAACTTAACCACGCCTTTTGCACGCCTGCACGTTCGTCCGTTGCTACTGCAGTCATCCATTCTTGCCAATCTTCAGCCACTTTTAAGGCTGCTGTTATCTCTTTAATCGTTTTCATCATTTTACTCCCTTTTTCTCACTCTATATCATTTATCGGCAATATTTACTATTCCTAAAAGAAAAACTGCCATGCTCATATTTATTGCATGAGCATGGCAGTTTTTTACAAATTATTGCGGTGTCGCTTCTTTTTCAAGCTGTTCATCAACAAAATCAAATGTTAGCTTGCCTAATAGTAAGCCACGAATATCTCGTACGATAAGCTGAGCTACTTGATCATAATCGATTTCTCCACCCGCGCCAAAAACACGTCGAAGCTTACCTATATGATCAAATGTTTCAACTAGATCCTCATGCATAAATTGGAAGCCATAGCGTTCTTCCATACGCTTCGGATAATGTGTCGCTAAAAATCGCAAGCCATAAACAGCTAAATCTTCCATGTTAGTAATGGTATCTTTAATAGCGCCTGTTAATGCCAGCTTGTAGCCAACTTCTTGATCTTCAAATTTAGGCCATAAAATACCTGGTGTATCTAGTAATTCAAGCTCCTTGCCGACCTTTATCCATTGCTGAGCCTTTGTCACACCAGGCATATTACCTGTTTTCGCAATATTTTTCTTTGCTAAGCGATTAATGAGTGTTGATTTCCCCACGTTTGGAATACCTACAATCATCGCTCTAATAGCTCTCGGCTTCATGCCGCGTGACTTCATTCGATCAAATTTTTCTTTTAAAATTTCCTGAGCTGCCTTCGTCACTAATTGCAACCCTTTACCTTCAAGAGAATTGATCGCCACTGCTTTATGACCGTGCTGTGCAAAATACTCCACCCATTTGCGTGTTTCATGCTCATCCGCCATATCGGACTTATTTAAAATAAGCAGGCGTGGCTTTTGATTAATAACCTCATCGATCATCGGGTTTCTGGATGATAGAGGCAAACGTGCATCGATTAGTTCAAATATAATATCTACTAGCTTTAATTTTTCCGTTACTTCACGGCGGGCCTTCGCCATATGCCCGGGAAACCATTGTATAGTCATTTCTATACCTCCTACATAAGAAAAGCGCATTCGCCTCCATATACACGTAAAAAGCGTACAGTGCGAATGCCTTAAAATCGAATAAGAAACTTTTGCTCTTATACATTAAGAAAGGGAGTATTCACCTCCCTTTCAATCATTACTTCACAATTTTAATATCACTATATGGCCAGAAAATAAGGCTCGTATTTCCGATGATTTCTTTTTGATCGACGATGCCAATGTGTCGGCTATCTTTACTATATCGACGATTATCCCCCATAACAAACACATAACCTTCAGGAATGACATCATTTAGAGATGGATCGATATCATTTAATGTAAAATCTTCGGTTAATGTACCTTCTGTAATTTTCGCTTTATAAGCATCTAAATAAGGCTCGTCTATTGGTTCACCGTTAATGTATAACTGATCATCCTTATATTCTAACGTTTCACCTGGTAAGCCTATTACCCGTTTAATGTAGTTTTTTTGCTCCGGTGCATGGAACACAACGATATCAAAGCGCTTTGGTTCGCCAATTTTATAACCGATTTTATTGACTATCATTCGGTCGCCATCTTCAAGGGTTGGCATCATGGACTCACCATCAACTGCAATTGGTGTAAATAAAAAATAACGAATAACTGCTGCAATCGCAAATGCAATTAAAAGCGCCTTTGTCCATTCCCATAATTCATTCTTTTCTTTCACTTGTTTTTCCATTATGAATTGCCCCCTTGTCTATCCTCATTTTAGATGATTATGATTTAAGATGACAAGCAAAAAGAAAAGGAGCTTGCAATACAAGCCCCTCACTTTTAAGTCATAATTATCGAATTTCTTTAATACGAGCAGCTTTACCACGTAGGTTACGTAGGTAGTAAAGTTTAGCACGACGTACTTTACCACGACGTACAACTTCTAAGTTAGCGATTTTTGGTGTGTGTACAGGGAATGTACGTTCAACACCTACACCGTAAGAAATTTTACGAACTGTGAAAGTTTCGCTAATACCGCCACCACGACGTTTGATAACTACACCTTCGTATACTTGGATACGTTCACGAGTACCCTCTACTACTTTCACGTGTACCTTAACAGTATCACCAGGACGGAAAGCTGGTAGATCAGTGCGAAGCTGAGCTTTAGTAATTTCTGTAATAATGTTTGACATTGTTTTCTCTCCTTAGACAGATGCTCTTGCACGCAATCTATGCCACAGCGGAACACCGTAATTCAGTACTTCACATAGAAGTACAGATTAGATGTTATCATATATATTGCATGCAAGCAAGCATCTTTATAGTTGTTTTTTAAGTTTTTCTAAATACAATTTTTGCTTGTCTGTTAATGGATAATGCTCGAGTAAATCAGGTCGACGCTCGAAAGTTCTTTTTAACGATTGCTCTTCACGCCATTGTTCGATTTTCGCATGATTGCCCGACAGTAATACTTCCGGCACTTGCATACCTCGGAAATCCGCAGGTCGAGTATAATGCGGATGTTCTAGCAGACCCGTTGAAAAGGAATCTTGAATATGAGAGTCAGCTTGTCCTAACACACCGGGTAAAAGACGTACGACACTATCAATAACCGTCATGGCACCTAGCTCTCCACCTGTTAACACAAAGTCACCAATCGATATTTCATCGGTAACGAGGTGCTGACGGATACGTTCATCATAGCCTTCATAATGACCACATAAGAACACTAATTCACTTTCTTGTGCTAGCTCTTCTGCTTTTTTTTGGGTGAAACGTTCACCCTGCGGACACATTAAAATAATTCGTGGTGTTTTGCCAGCTGTAATGGCCTCTACAGCGCTAAACATCGGTTCTGGCTTTAATACCATCCCCGCGCCGCCACCATACGGATAATCGTCTACCTGATTATGCTTGTTGCCTGAAAACGCACGAATATCTGATACTTCAAGCTTTACAGCACCTTTTTCTTGCGCCTTTTTTAATATCGATGCACCAAACACACCCGAAAACATATCGGGGAACAGGCTTAATACGTGAATATTCATCATAGTAAGCCTTCCATCACATGAATGACAATTTTCTTTTCTTCCACATCAATATCTTTTACGATGTCTTCAATGTATGGAATGTAATGTTCTTTTTTAGCACCCTTCACTACCCATACATCATTGGCACCTGTTTGCAAAATATCTTTTACTTCGCCGATTGTTGCACCTTCTTCTGATACAACTGTACAGCCTATAATTTCATGGAAGAAAAATTCATTTTCTTGCAATAAATCATCAGTCATTTGATCTTTCGTGATTTTTAGCATGCCTTCTTTGAACGGCTCAACAAAGTTGATATTATCCATGCCTTCAAAAGTTAACAAAATAAAGTTTTTATGACGGCGTACTGATTGAATTGTTACCCACGTCGGCTTTTTATCGTCTTTTTTAAACGCTGCCAGCTTATTCCCGACTGCAAAGCGTTCATCTTCAAAATCTGTCGTCGATAAGATACGTACTTCACCACGGATGCCGTGCGTGTTCACAATACGACCTACATTAAACCATTCCATTCATTTCACCTCTATACCGTTATATATCCGTACTATATAAAAAAAGGAAGGAACCAGCAAGCTCCCCCCTCTTCTATCCAGATTTTACGCTACACATTTACAGTTCCCTTCGAATTTTAGCAACAACATCGTCGTTAAAATTGTTCAGTGCAACATGGTGACAGCTTGCATAGTTGCTACATTGTTACCTTATTGCGTGTAAATGAGCGTGAAAATCTTTTTATCAATCCAATATATCGACGTAAGTCTTTTTTTGATGGTGACTACCTGCCGCTGAATAAACAATTGTACGAATCGCTTTCGCCACTCGCCCTTGTTTGCCTATGACTTTCCCTCGATCCTCTGGATGAACAAAAAGTTTATAAACAATTCGATTTGCATTTTCGTCCGTCTCAATACGGACTTCTTCTGGATAATCGACTAACGGTAAAACGATTGCTTCAATCAGCTGCTTCAAAGACGTCTCCCCCGATTATTTACTGAATTTTTGGTTATGGAATTTTTCCATGATACCTTGTTCTGAGAACAAGTTACGTACTGTATCTGATGGTTTTGCACCGTCAGCTAACCATTTAAGAGCTTTCTCTTCATCAATGTTTACAGTAGCTGGTTGAGTTAGTGGGTTGTAAGTACCAACTGTTTCGATTGAACGACCGTCACGTGGTGAACGAGCGTCTGCAACTACGATACGATAGAAAGGAGATTTTTTAGCTCCCATACGTTTTAAGCGAATTTTAACTGCCATTTTAATAGCACCTCCGAATAAGTTTCACACAAGATAGTATATTATCAATGTTTATGTTGTTTGTAAAGTGTTTTTTCTTAACACCTATAAAATATTATTTAAACAATGAATCAAAGCCCGGTAATTTCATCTTTTTCTTACCTTTACCTGTTGCCATACCTGTCATTTGCTTCATCATTTTTTTCATTTCGTCAAATTGTTTTAACAAACGATTGACCTCTTGAATAGACGTACCTGACCCTTTAGCAATACGCTTTTTACGGCTACCATTGATCATTTCAGGATTTGTCTTTTCAGCCTTTGTCATAGAATAAATAATGGCTTCTACACGGCCCATTTGCTTATCGTCCACTTTGACATTGTCTAAGCCTTTAATTTTGCCTGCACCTGGTAGCATTTTTAATATTTCATCAAGCGGACCCATTTTTTTCACTTGTTGTAATTGCTCAACAAAATCATCGAGTGTAAAGCTTTGCGTTTTGAACTTTTCTTCCAGCTCTTTCGCTTTCGCTTCATCGACGTTTGCCTGCGCCTTTTCAATTAGTGATAACACGTCACCCATGCCTAAAATACGAGAAGCCATACGCTCTGGATGGAATGGTTCAAGCGCATCCATCTTTTCACCCATACCGACAAATTTAATCGGCTTCTGCGTTACAGAACGGATAGATAATGCCGCACCACCACGTGTATCCCCATCGAGCTTTGTTAATACAACACCTGTAATGCCAACAGCTTCATTAAAGCTTTCCGCCACGTTTACAGCGTCCTGACCTGTCATAGCATCTACTACTAGGAATACTTCGTCCGGCTCTTTTAGCGCACGAATATCCTTTAATTCTTGCATTAAATCTTCATCGATATGCAAGCGACCTGCCGTATCGATAATTACTACATCATGATGCTCTTCTTTTGCCAGCTCAAGTGCCTGACGAGCGATTTCTACTGGTGATACATCTGTGCCTAATGCAAACACAGGTAAAGATAATTGTTTCCCTAATGTTTGTAATTGCTGAACCGCAGCAGGGCGATAAACGTCAGCAGCGACTAATAATGGTTTACGATTATACTTTTTACGTAAAACATTTGCTAATTTCCCAGTTGTTGTTGTTTTACCAGCACCTTGCAGACCGACCATCATAATGACAGTTGGTGGCTTCGTATTAAATTTAATCGGGCTTTGTTCGCCGCCCATCAGTTCCGTTAATTCGTCTTGAACGATTTTAATGACTTGTTGACCGGGTGTTAAGCTTTGCATAACATCTACACCAACAGCACGTTCACTTACCTTTTTAACGAATTCTTTGACTACTTTTAAGTTAACATCCGCCTCGATTAAAGCAAATCGGACTTCGCGCATCATTTCTTTAACGTCTTGTTCCGATACTTTTCCTTTACCTTTAATCTTTTGGATCGTTCCTTGGAGTCGTTCCGCTAATCCTTCAAAAGCCACTGCTTTCGCCTCCTAATCCCATTCTTTCAACTGCTCAATAAGCGCTAACTGCTCCTCAACCGTCAAGCTTTTTTCCGTAATCCCAGCTGTCAGTTGTGCAAGCATTTGCGTGCGTTGTTGAAATTTTTCCAGTAAACATAGTTTTTCTTCATATTCTTCAAGCATCGCTTCAGTTCGACGAATATTATCATAAACAGCTTGACGTGAAACTCCATATGATTCAGCGATTTCTCCTAGTGAGTTATCATCTAAATAATACAGTTCCATATAACTTCTTTGCTTATCTGTTAATAATGCTTGATAAAAGTCGAAGAGAAAGTTCATGCGTGTTGTTTTTTCAAGTAGCATCGAGTTTCTCCCCCCGTTGTTTGTCATTTGTATCATAACGAAAATCGCCCGTCTGTGTCAAGGTAATCTCCTTGTCTAAAAGCCTCTATTAGCTGATTTAAGTAATCTTTCACCATTAGCTAGTATTTCTCTTTTAAACAAGGTGTTTCACCTTTTTACAGTCGAGCGACCATTCTTTCAACTACAATCTTTTTACTTTTCGCTATTTTGTAATTCTTTATCTAAGCCTTCAGCAAATAAACCATATACATAGCGTTCTGCATCAAATGGCTGTAAATCGTCCATCTTTTCACCTAGGCCGACGAATTTCACCGGAATGTGCAATTTATTGCGAATAGCGAGCACAATACCACCTTTAGCAGTGCCATCTAGTTTTGTTAAAACAATACCTGTTACATTTGTTACTTCTTTAAACGTTTGAGCTTGCACAAGCGCATTTTGACCTGTCGTTGCGTCTAGTGCTAATAACACTTCGTGAGGAGCATTCGGTATTTCCCGTGAAATAACGCGATGTACTTTTTCTAGCTCATTCATTAAGTTTACTTTGTTTTGTAGACGGCCCGCCGTATCACAAATTAAGACGTCCGCTTTACGGTTTTTCGCCGCACGAATTGCATCGTACATAACCGCCGCAGGGTCAGAGCCTTCAGATTGTTTAATAACCTCACAACCAACGCGATCGCCCCAAACTTGTAGTTGATCGATTGCGCCCGCACGGAACGTATCTCCTGCAGCTAATACGACTGTTTTACCTTCTGATTTCAGACGATGTGCTAACTTACCAATCGTAGTTGTTTTCCCCACGCCGTTAACACCAACAAATAAAATAACAGTTAGCTCACCATTCGGCTGCATGTTTAAGTCGATTAAATCTTCTTCACCTTGTTCGTAAATTTCTACAAGCTTTTCAGAAATAATGGTTTGAATACCATTCGTATCTTTAATATTTTTGCGTTGCACTTCAAAGCGCAATTTATCCATAAGCTCCATGACTGTTTCAAAGCCTACGTCAGCCTGTAATAATAAATCCTCAAGTTCTTCAAAGAAGTCCTCATCTACTTTGCGGTAACGAGCAACTAAATCATTGACCTTTGAAGTAAATGAATTACGTGTTTTTTCTAGACCAGCCTTAAATTTTTGCGTAATAGACCAAGCAGAAGGTTTTTTTTCTTTTACAGGCTCCTCTACAACAGCAATTTCCTGTACTTCATGTTGCTGTTCTTGCTCAACTACTTCTTGCGAACTGTCCGAAACAACAGCGTCATCACTGTCATCACTGTCATCACTGTCATCACTGACAGCAGTTTGCTCTATCTTTTCTTCCACTTCTACATTCGTTGTTTCAAGTAGGGCAGGCTCTGCACTATCTTCAAGCTGTAATTCGCTAGATTGCTCCTCACCTATTTGTTCAACTTTTTCTTCTGTTGGATTACCAGTTAACTTTTCTTTTAATCGTTTAAAAAAACTCATGCTTGTTCGCTCCTTTGCTCCGCAAGTACGGGTTCATCTTCTAATTTTACTGATACAAGTTTTGATACACCTGATTCCTGCATCGTGATACCATACAGTACGTCAGCTCCCTCCATTGTACCTTTACGATGCGTAATAACAATAAATTGAGTATTGGAGCTAAACTTCTTCAAATATTCGCTGTATCGAACAACATTTGCCTCATCCAATGCCGCTTCCACTTCGTCGAGGATACAGAATGGTACAGGTCTTATATTTAAAATCGAGAATAGTAAAGCAATGGCAGTCAGTGCACGCTCGCCACCAGAAAGCAAACTTAAGTTTTGTAGTTTTTTGCCCGGAGGTTGTGCGACGATTTCAATCCCTGTCTCAAGCATATTGTTTGGATCTAGCAAGACTAAATCCGCCTGACCGCCACCAAACAATTCGCGGAATACACGCTTAAATTGCTCACGAATGGCAAAAAACGTCTCACTGAAGCGCACTGTCATTTCTTCATCCATTTCTTTAATCGCCTCATGTAAAGTATCTTGCGCTGCTAGTAAATCTTCACGCTGCTCTGTTAAAAATGAATGTCGTTCTTGGACACGTTCATATTCCTCAATAGCACTTAAATTCACAGGACCCAATTCTTCTATCGATTTTTTCAATAGCTTCACACGACGTCGCATATGCTCTTCGTCTTCAATTGTTAGGGCTTCTTCTATCGCTTCTTCAAACGTTAGTTGATAGTTTTCTTCAAGTTGATCTGTAAAATTAGTCATCTCAAATTCTACGCGGCTTCGCTTTAATTCATTCGCACGTATTGCTTCAATGAAGCCTTTATGTATACGTTGCAATTCCTTTAGCTGCTCTTCTAACGTTGTTAGCTCTAGTTGTTGTGCTGCTTTTTCATCTTTTTTCTGTGCAATGGTCAC